>DASYKL010000111.1:0-19922 GCA_035995405.1 Chloroflexota bacterium | reverse complement strand
TGACGTGTTTTCGGAGCACGACGGGCCGCGCCAGTCGACGATCGTGCACGCGCGCGAAAAGGCGCTTCCATACAGATCAGAGGATACGATGAGACCATTCCGGTGAGAGACTTCCTGAGCATCGCCCTGCTCGTCGGGGTGCTCGTGGTAGCCCCGCTGGGTGCGACCAGCCCCTACTTTTTAATTACACCCGGCGGCACCTACGACATCGGGAGTCGACTACGCATCCCGCCAGAACAGCAGCGGCCGATGGGCAAGATGGCCTTCACGGCCGTCTACGAGCAAGAAGCCACCTGGGGCGAGGTTGCTCGCGCGCGCGCCGTAGGCAAAGCCGAAGTGGTGCCAGCCGAAGTCGTGCGACCGCCTGGCACCACCCAGCAACAGGTCAATGAGACCAACAAGCGGCTGATCGATGAAAGCAAACCTGTCGCGGCCGTGGTTGCGCTGCGCGCTGCTGGTTATCCCGTCGAGATCAGCGGCCAGGGCGCCGAAGTCCAGAGCATCCTGCCAGGCCTCCCCGCGGATGGCGTCCTGCAAGTCGGCGACATCATCGTCGCCGTCGATGGTGATGCCGTCGATACCACCAACACGCTGATCGAGCGGATTCGCCGCCATCAGGTCGGTGATCGCGTCACACTGACCATCTTGCGCGAAGGGCAGCGACAGGACCTGCAGCTCGGCACGAAAGACTCACCAACGGAGCCTGGCCGACCCGTCGTCGGCGTGACGATCAGCACCTACCTGTTCGAGGTGCGCATGCCGTTCCCGGTTGACATCGAGTCAGACAACGTCGGCGGACCATCAGCGGGCTTCATGTTCGCGCTGGGCATTCTGGACTCGGTCACCGACGGTGACCTGACACGCGGCTATTTCGTCGCGGGGACCGGCACGATCGCGGCGGACGGGACCGTTGGCGCTGTGGGCGGGGCAGCCGAAAAAGCATTGGCCGCCGAACAGGCAGGCGCACAGATATTCCTGGTGCCGAAGGACGATTACCCGGAAGCGCAGCGCTGGGTGCAGCACATTCGGCTGGTGCCGATCGAGCGCTTCGAGGACGGGATCAACGCGCTGTGCGCGCTCGACCTCTTGCCTACGGCTGCATCAGTCGACCGACCTACGCCATGCGAACGATGAGTCACTGCGTCGGAGGTTCCTTGACACCCCTGGTAGCGGGCCGTAGGGTCGAACTCAAGGATAGTCAGGGTGCCGGTTAAGAGACGATTCCGCCGCGGACCGCGATAACTGCCGCATGGGTTCGATCCGTTGCGCCCAGCTTTTTAATGATGCTCTGTACGTGGTCCTTGACGGTGTCAGGTTCGACCACCAGGCGCAGCGCAATCTCGCGGTTCGTCAAACCATCGACCAGCAGCTCGAGGACCTGCTGCTCGCGACGCGTCAGCGGCGCCAGCAGATCGATACTCGCCGCGGGACGTCGGCCCGTTTCGCCCAACAGTTGATCCACAAGCTGCTCCAGGCGCTGATCTTTGCGCTGCAGCTCATCCAACATTTGCACGCTGTCAATCAAGATCGCCGCCTGGTTAGCCAGCAGCTCCAGCAGGCGAACGGCATCCTCGTCCATGCGCGGGGCACCCGGTTCTCGGCTAGCGTTCATCACGCCTACCAGGCGACCGCTCAGCGCCAACGGCACGACCACGGACGAGGCCAGATCGCGCGGATGGTCAGAGCGCGGTTGGCCGTACAGCGGCGAACCAGGCTGGGCGCCGTGCAGCAAAACCGTTTCGCCTGCCCGCAAGGCCCAGCCCGCGACAGAGCGATCGGCCGGCTGACGCGTACCGAGGATGGTTCGAGCGCGCGGTCCGCGTGCCGCGACGACGACGAGCGTATCGCGCTCTCGAGACAACAACATGATGGAGCCTGCGTCGGCACGGACCACTTGCAACGCCGTACCCAGCAACCGATCGAGGACCGGATCGAGCTGACGTTCGTTCGTGAAAGCGACGCCGACTTCGACGAGTGTCTCGAGGACAGCTCTTTCGTTGGGCGCGGCAAACACTGCCATCCCGTTCGATTCGCGTCGCTGACTCAGCCCGTCCTGCAGCATCAGTTTCGAGGCAATGATCGGCAGGGATTGGCAGCCACAATAGTCCCGCCCACTCGTCCAAATCGAATCACCGCGGCAATCCGAACATGGCGCGAAACTTGCTAGACTGCGCACCATCCCTCGGCTGGATCGGCACCGGCAGGCGGCCACCGCGTCGGTTCATGAGAGGGAGAGGGTTCTGTGCTCCGGTGCGTGCCGTCCTTGGGGTCTTGCTACTTCTGGGCTTCCTTATTGGAGGTGTGCAAACAGCCGCGTCCGCGCCCGGTGACCAGGAAGCTCCAGCGACGGGTTCCGTTCGCATGGATGTCCGCGCTGGATTCGATGGCGCGGGCCGCGTAGGCGGCTGGATTCCACTCGACGTTTCGCTCGTCAACGAAGGCAGCGAGCTCAAAGCCAACGTCGAAGTCGTGGTCGACCAGCCAGGCGGCCGCAGCACCTACAGCTACGTACCGACAACCTTTTCACTGCCCGTCGTCCTGCCACGCCTGAGCAATCGGCGCTTCACGATGGAAGTGAACCTGCCAAACGCCAGCAACAATCGACTGACCGCCCGTCTGGTGCGAGCACAGGGTGGTGAGCTGATCACCGAGCAGGACATCAGCATGAACCGCGTCCCGCTGGGGGATTACTTTTGCGGCGTCCTGGCCCGCAACCCATCCAACTACGACTTCCTGGCTGCGCTCGACCTGCCGCCGCCCATCCGACGCGCACGCACCGCACCGCTCGAGCCAGCAACCGTGCCCGAGCGAGCCCAGCTGCTGGGGAGCTTCGACTGCCTGATCATCGATAACGCCGCGACGGCTCAGCTCAAGCCAGAACAGCTCGAAGCCATTCAGGTATGGGTCGGCACTGGCGGCCTGCTGATCGAAGTCGGCGGCGCCACGTGGCAGAGCACGCTCGGCCCGCTGCCACCCGACCTGCTGCCCGTCGAGCCGACCGGCCTGACCAACCTGCAGTCGCTGAGCGCGCTGGGCGACTTCATGGAGACGCCGCTCGATCAACCTGGACCGTGGCTGGTCAGCAACGCCCGCGCCCGGACCGATCGCGGCGCCCACGTCGTCGTGGCCCAGGATGGCGTGCCGCTGGTCGTCGCCTCGAAACGTGGCGATGGCACGCTGATGTACCTGGCGTTCGAACCGACCTCGCGCAACTTCCGTCAATGGTCGGGCAATGAAGCGCTGTGGCGGTACCTGATCACCCACGCCGCCGTGGACAACGGCGTCGGCTCGGCGCTCGTCCGACCCTATCTGCGCTGGGGCGGGCGTGCCCCGCGACTTGCCATGGCCGACTTCTCGACGCATCCCAAGCCTGCCCTCGATTGGTTTTGGGCACTCGTCGGCGTCTACGGCGCTGGACTCGGCACCGCCTTGTTCCTCTTTGGCCGTCGCGGCATGGTCGGCTGGGGTCTGATGTCGGCAATCGGTCTGACCATCGGTGCCGCGCTGGTCGCTTTCGTCGTCGCCAAGCAACGCGCCGAACCAGACGCAGCTTTGACTCGCGTCAGCGTCATCAGGCCCATTTCGGTGGGCAATAGCTCAGCCGCCTACACCCACGAGTACATCTCGATACTGGCGCGCCACGATGGCCGATTCAGCTTCACGCTGCCCTCGGAAGATCTGAGCCGCGGGCTGTATTTCCCGTTCCCGCGCCCCAGCGATGAATCCGATGCGAGCTGGCCATTCCGCGTCAGTGAAGGCTCCCAGCCGTCACTCGACAACATGCCACTCAAGCAAGGCCAGTTAGCGACTGCCCAGATCGATGGCCAGCTGAAAGAAGCACCGGGCGTCCAGGCTGACCTCATGGTCGATCACGGCGCCCTGACGGGCATGGTCACCAACCGCACCGGCGGCAAGCTGAGCGACGCGTACATCGTCGTCGACGGCGATTTCCGACCGCTGGGCTCCCTCGAACGCGACCAGGCCAGCCAGATCGACTTCCTGCTGCCGTCGCAAGCCGCTGCCGGCAATCTGGCCGCGACCGCCATCGCCGACAAGTTGACGCCGCCGGGTAGCTCCGGACGCCAGGGCGCCTCGGCCCGCCGCGATTGGCTCGAGTCCCTCTTCTCCGCTCGCTTTCTGTTCGCTCGCATGGAGCTTCGCGGACCAACACTCGTTGGCTGGCTCGAGCAGGCGCCCAACCAGATCCTCGCCCCCGACTTCCGCCTGAGCCAGGCCGATTTTACGCTCCTCGTCCAGCCGCTCCAACCACAGCTGCCGCGCGGCTTCGAAGGTGAAGTACCAGCCGCCGCGATGAACCGCCGCGACCTGGGCATCGGCTCGGGTGCACCGACTGATCGCGACTACTACACCGTCGCCCCTGGCGAAGCAATCACCCTGCAGTTCACCATCCCGCCCAGCGAAGGCACTTTCCAGCTCCGCCAGCTCCGCCTCAACATCGAAGGCGTCGTCCAGGGCCGCGTGCGACAGGCACAGCTGCCATTTACCGTGTCGCTCTTCAACTGGCGCGCGGCTGAATGGCAAGCCTGGGAAGTCGGCGCGGGCAGCAGCATCGTGCCGGACGGTGAGCGCTATATCTCTGCCGCGGGTGAGGTTCGCTTGCGCTACACACTCGACGCGTCGCTGTCGACCACCATCCGCGAAGTACGCCTCAACCGCCTGGACGTCACCGCTGTCGGGGCTATTCGATGACCCTCGAGGCGCCTGTGGAGCGACCGCCAGAAGACGAGCGGCCGCTGCTACCGCGACCCCCGAGCGAGCCGGCGGTTATCGTCGAGCACGTCGTCCGCCGCTTCGGCGCGCGGCCGATTTTGCAGGACGTCTCGTTCACGGTCATGCCGAGCGTCGCGTTTGGCATCGCTGGGGCCAACGGCGTCGGCAAAACCGTCCTCTTGCGCTTGCTCGCCAGTCTGGATCGACCGACGTCAGGTCGAATCACCATCCATGGCTTCGACACCATGCGCCGCGCCCGCGCCGTCCGCGATCGGATCGGCTACGTCCCGGAAGAACCGATGCTGTATGACGGTCTAACGGCCGAACAGTACCTCCAGTTCGTCGGACGGGCCCGTGGCCTCGGCAAGCAGGTGCGCCAGGTCGCCGTAGACACGCTGCTCCAGGTGGTTGGGCTGGAAGAGCGTCGCTGGCGCGACGTCAGCTCGTTTTCTCCAGGTGAGCGCCGTCGCCTGGCCCTGGCGAGCGCACTGGTGCACGAGCCTGATGTGCTGCTCCTTGACGATCCGCTGCGCGGTCTCGACGGCTTCGCCCGGTTGGAGCAGATCGAAGTCCTGCGCGAGCTGCATCGGCTCGGGTCGACCATGGTCCTCGCCGCCACCCGACCCGAGGATGTCCTGGAAGTCTGCGACACCATGGCGGTGCTGCGTGACGGCAAAGTCGTGTGGAGTGGTGATGCGCGCGCGGCCAGCAGTCTTGCGTCGCCGCAGTACGCGGACGCGGTCCGCGTACGCGTTGAGCTGATCGAGGCCCTCGACGCCGGCGTCGCGCTGCTGGGCCAACGCCGCGACGTGAAAGAGCTCGAGATCGACGAAGATGGGCAAACGGTGTGGTTTTTGTTCTCAGGCGACCACGATGCCTTGGCCAACCTGCTGCCGCAGTTGATTCGCGCCGGCTGCAGCGTGGCCCATTTCGGCATCGAGCGCCGTTCGCCCGCCGCCGCGCTGGCGCGCATGTTCCACGAGGAGCCGCCGCGGTGAGCGGGGATTTGGGAGTTGGGAGCTGGGATTTGGGGATTCCTAAGCCCGACCCAGTGCACAATCGTTCGATGGGGCCGCACCAACTCCCAGCTCCCAGCTCCCAGCCCCCGCTCGGCCCCAACCCATGCCGCTGATCGGCGCGCTCGTCGTCAAGGAGTTTCAGACCTGGCTGCGCGGACGCTTGACGTTCGCCGCCTTCACACTGCTGGTCCTGCTCGTCTCGCTGCTCGTCTTTCTACTCGGCATGCTCATCCTGGCGCCCGACGCCAACGCCGCTCCGGCACTGTTCTCGACGACGTCGACCACCAGCACCAACCTGCTGGTGGCTAATCGGGCCATCTTCTTGTTCGGCGCCGTCGGCCTGTGCGTCATCCTGGCCGCCGCCGTCGTCGCCCCGGCCGTCGCCGCGTCAGCGTTCGCCGCCGAACGTGAACGGGGCACCCTCGATTTGCTCCTGTTGCAGGGCCCCGGCCCAGCGCGAATCGTCCTGGGCAAGGTCCTCGCCGCACTCATGTTCAGCCTGCTGCTGCTCGCCGTCGGCATCCCGTTTTTCGCCCCGGCCTGGTCGTTCGGTGGCGTGCAACCTGACCAGGTCATTGCGTTGATCACCATCCTCTGCACGGCAACGCTGTTTTTCAGCGCGCTGGGCGTCTTTTTCGGCGCCTTGTTCAAAGGTGCCTTGCAGGCTTCACTGTTCGCTCAAGGAGTAGCCCTCTTCATCGTCTTCGGCACACTGGGACTGCACCTGGCCGTCGTCATCCTCAGCGGCAATGACGCGTTCCGCCCGCTGCTGTGGCTGAACCCGTTCCTGGCGCTGTTGTCGGGTGGCGGCACGGCTACCGACGCCTTCGCCCGCGGTGCCCCGGCGGCGTATCGGGGCGTGCTGTCGCTGCCGCCCCAAAGCTGGGCGCCCGGCTTGTTGCTGCCAGCCTGGGTGATCGGCAGCCTGGCCTGGACTGCGCTGGCGGTCCTCTTGGTGATCGGCGCGTCGATCGCCATCGAGCCGACTCATCCGTTGAAAGGCAAGCGCGCCCGATGACGATGCTCTCTCCAGCCGCGACCTATCACGCCGAGCTGCGCGAACAGCTCGGCACCGTTGGTCGCGCCCTCTCGGTCCAGCGCGCCTTGCTGTGGCTCGCCCGCGGTGTCGCGGCCGGCGCGCTCATCGTGCTTGGGCTCGTCATCTGGGCCTGGGCACGCGACGGCAGTCTCGCCAACGTACCCCTCGCGTTGCTCGTGAGCGTGCCAATTGTGCTGGGCCTCACCGTGGCATTCGGCAGCCTTTTCATCCGCCACAAAACGCCTGAGCTGGCCCGCCGCATTGACCGTGCCGCCCGCCTGCAGGAGCGTTCGACGACGGCGCTCGAGCTCGGCGCTCGCGGCGAGGAGTTCCCGCTCGCCGTGGCCCAGATGCGCGATGCGGTGGAACACCTGAAGCGTGTCGACTTGCTCGACGCTTTCCCCTTGCGTGTGCCGCGTAACGAGCTGATGACCGCCTTTTTCCTGCTCGCGATCGCGACCATCGTCGCCGTCAGTCCGAACCCCTGGCTGTTGCGCGCCCGCGCGTCCAATCCGGCCATCACCATCGCTCGCGAACAAGCCCAGCGCGTACAACGTCTGGCCGACAGCATCCAGCCGGCGAATTCGCCCGAGCTCGAAGCACTGCGGCAGTTGGTCAGCAAAGGCGCCCGCACGGTCGACGCTCGCAGCAACGAGCCAGACGCGGCGCTGAACTCACTGCAGGACCTGGAAGAGCAGATCCGTCAGATGAGCGCGGGCGACGATCAGCTCGCCGCCGCATTGTCGGCCATCGCCGGCGCACTGGCGGCCGACCAGGCCACTCAGCAGTTGTCGAGCGCGATCAACACGGGTGATATGCGTCAGATCGCGCAAGCCGCCAAGGATCTCGCTCAAGCTGCCGCTGGCATGAGCGGTCAGGATCAGCAGCGCGTGGCCAAGGTGCTCCGCGATGCGGCGGGGAAAGCCGGCCGAGTCTCGCAAAGCGTGTCCGGCCAGTTGAGCGATGCCGCCGACGCCATGCAAGGCGCCACAAGCGGAGACTCGGCCAGTCAGATGGCCGGCCAGCAGGGCCAGACCGGTCAGGGAACGCCGGGTCAGCAGGGCTCGCAGACATCGAACGGCCGCTCGGCCCAGGATGCTTTGAACCAGCTGAGCGATAGCGCCGGCGCCGCGGGCGAACGCCAACGTGCAGCGAGCCAGCTCGAAAGCAGCCGCAATGCCCTGGAACGCGCGCTTGGCCGCACGCAGAGCCGCTCGGGCAGTAGCGGCCGATCGTCGTCCAGCAGTAGTCAACGGAGCCAGGCCAGCAGTCAGCAGGCTGGCGACCAGGCGCAAGGCGGCCAGGGCCAGGGTGGCGATCAAGCTGGCGATGGAACGGATGGCAATGCGGGTGGCCAGCCTGGTGGCGACCAGGGCAATGGCGCTGACACCGGTCAGGGTGGCGGTTACTCGAATGGTGGCCAGAACCAGAACCGCACTGGCCCGGCGAGCAACCTGGACACCATTTCATCACCACAACAAGTGCCGAGTAACGGGGCCGCGACCCCTGACCAGAGCAGCAGCAATCCTTATCTGGCTGACGCGGGAACGGGCAACGCCGAGACGACGAGCGAAAACGTCCAACCGTCGTTCTCCAGAAAACCCACAACTGGCAACGACAACGGCAGCATCCCCATGGGCTTGCGCGATCTCGTCAAAGACTATTTCAGCTCCCTGGACCAAAAGTGACCGTACTTCCCGCCAACGTTCCTCCGCCGAGCGGATTACCGACGCCTCTCGCCGGCGGCACGACGCCCTATCGGTTCATCGAAACCGCGCGCGCCATCGAAGCCGAAGTCGCCCAGGTCATCATCGGCCAGACCGAAGTCGTCCGCGGCGTTCTCACGTGCCTCCTCGCCGGCGGCCATGCCTTGCTCGAAGGCATCCCAGGTCTGGGGAAGACGCTCCTGGTCCGCACCATCGGCGAAGCCCTCGACCTGTCGTTCAGCCGCGTCCAGTTCACCCCAGACCTGATGCCAGCCGACATCACCGGCACGAGCATCCTGCGCGACAGCGCTGACGGCTCACGCTCGTTCGAGTTCCAGCCGGGCCCGCTCTTCGCCAACCTGGTCCTTGCGGATGAAGTCAACCGCGCCACCCCGAAGACACAATCAGCGCTTTTGGAGGCGATGCAGGAACGCCGGGTGACCGCCGGCCGAACCACCCATTCCCTGCCGGAGCCGTTTTTCGTCCTGGCCACCCAGAACCCGATTGAGATGGAAGGGACATATCCCTTGCCCGAGGCGCAGCTCGATCGCTTCCTGTTCAAGCTCACCGTCCCCTACCCGAGCGAAGAGGACTTGCTGCGCATCGCCGCGCTGACGACTGGCGCGATCATGCCTCACCCTAGCCATGTCGCCACGGGCGCTTCGCTCATCGAGCTGATGCGGTTTGCGCGCGAAGTGCCGGTGGCTGAGCCGGTCTTGCGCTACGCGGTGCGCATCGTTCGGCGGACCAATCCGGATACGCCTGATGCGCCGGCCGAGATCAAGCGCTACGCGCGGTACGGCTCGAGTCCCCGCGGATTGCAATCGATCGTACTCGGCGCGAAAGTCCGCGGCCTCCTGGAAGGTCGATACAACGTCTCTTACGACGACATCCGCTCGGTGGCCCTGGCCGCCCTGCGCCACCGCATCATCCTCGGCTTCGAAGCCGACGCCGAAGGCATCACGACCGACAAGTTGATCCACGACGTCGTCACCACCACGCCCGAGGAATAGGGCTCCTGACGTATGGCCGGTCCCCAGACTCTCCTGGATGGAGCCTTTGCTCGCCGACTCGAACGGCTGAGCCTGGTCAGCCGTAAGCGGCTCATCGGCCAGGGCCAGGGCGACCGCCGCTCCCTCCGCAAAGGCTCGAGCCTCGAGTTCGCGGACTATCGCCACTACGTCGAAGGCGACGACCCGGCCCGCGTCGACTGGAATATTTACAGCCGTACCGACACCCTCTTCGTCCGCCTGTACGAGGAAGAGGAAGTCCTCAACGTGCATCTGGTCGTCGACGCCAGCCGCAGCATGGACTGGGGCGAACCATCCAAACTGCGGTACGCCAGACGCCTTGCCGCCGCCCTGGGCTATGTGGCTCTGAACGCCTCGAACCGTGTGTTCGTCTGGCCGCTCGGCGCGACGAATAGCGCCTACGGCCCGGCCTGGGGCCGCGGCCGAGCCGGCGCCATGCTGGCTTTCGTGGACGAGTTCAAGCCCGTCCAGATCAGCACACCCCAGGTCGCTGGTCTCGGCGCCCCGCCCGATTTGGAGCAGTCGCTCAGCAGCTTCACCAGTCGCGCTGGCGGCCTCGTCATCCTGATCTCTGACCTGCTGTCGCCCAATTGGGAAAAGGCACTCGGCCGCCTGGCCGTGCGGTCGGGCGAAGCGGTCGTCCTGCACACCCTCTCGCCCCAGGAGCTGCGACCAGGGCTGGGCGGTGACGTCCGCCTGATCGATCGTGAAAGCGGCGCGGCCGTCTCGGTGACCCTCAACAACGATGCGATCCGCCTCTACGGCCAGCGCCTGGACGAATGGCGACGAGCCGTTGAATCGTTCAGTGCCCGCCATGGCATCGCCTACGTCCCGATCGACACGAGCATGGGCCTCGAAACCGTCGTGTTCGACGTCCTCCGCCGTCGAGGCATCGTCCGATGAGCCTCAGCTTCCTCGCGCCGATTGGCCTCGCCCTCGCAGCCACGCTGCCGATCGTCGTCATCTTCTATCTGCTCAAGGTTCGCCGCCGCGACGAAGAAGTCTCTTCCACCTTCTTGTGGAACGACCTGATCCGCGACCTGGCGGCACATGAGCCGTTGCAGCGGCTCCGCTGGAACCTCCTGCTGCTCCTGCAGCTCATCGCCCTGGCCTTGATCGCATTCGCCGTCGCCCGCCCCTTCTCAGAACAAGTCGGCCAGAAACCAGTCCAGGCTGTTCTCCTGGTGGACGGTTCAGCGAGCATGCAGTCCAGCGACGTCCAGCCATCGCGGTTTGCCAAAGCCATCGAGGCTGCCCGATCCACCCTCGCCGGTCTCCCAGAGAATTCGCTCGCCACCGCCATCCTCGTCGCGGCTCACCCGCAGGTGATGGTCGCCGCCACCACCGACCGCCGCCAGGTCGACCGCGCCTTGATCGACGCCAAGCCGTCTGGCGCCGCCGCCGACATGCGCGAAGCCCTGCTCCTGGCTCGATCCCTCGGTGGCGACCCCGTCTCGCGACGCATCTATCTCTTCACCGACGGCGCGTTCACGCTGCCACCCGACCTCCCCGACGACCTCGGCTCGGTCCAGGTGGTGCCCGTAGCCCAGACGTCTACCGGCAACCTGGCGGTGACCACCATTTCGACCCGCCCGGACCCGCGTGACAACCGACGTCAGCAATTGTTCACCCGCGTCAACAACTTCTCGGCGTTCACCGCCCAGGCGGTCATCACCATCGCCGTCGATGGCCAGGCAGTCGACGAGCGAACCGTCGATTTTCAGCCGAACGGCCAGACCGAACAGGTCTTCGAGGAGTTGCCAGCCGGCGCCCACTGGGCCAGCGTCACCGTCAGCGACAGTCGCGGCGACAATGGGCTGACGCTGGATGACACGGCCTACACGGTGCTGACGCAGCGCAAGCCCGCCCAGGTGCTGCTCGTGAGTGGCGGCAACCAGTTCCTCGAAAAAGTGCTGACCCTGCTGCCGAACGTCGACCTGTATCGCATCCCGGCGCAGCGCTACCTCGCGGTCGAAGCCGACCGTTTTGACATCATCGTCTTCGACAATTACTTGCCGCCGCTGCTGCCGCGTGGCAACTTGCTGGTCGTCAATCCGCCCGATCGCGGACCATTCCGCACGACCGGCCAGGTCCGCCGACCACGCGTCGCGACCTGGGATCGCGAGGACCCCGTCCTGGCCTTCGTCGACGTGCGCGACATGAACGTCAACGTGGCGTCAAAGATGGATCTGCCGCGTTGGGCCAAACCGCTAATCAGCACCTCCGAAGGCATTCCGCTTATGGCCTCTGGCCAGGATGGCGATCGCCGGGTAGCGCTGCTGCCGTTCGACCTGCAGCAATCAAATCTACCGCTGATGTCGGCTTTTCCGATCCTGATGGCGAACCTGGTCAACTACCTGTCGCCACCCGGCGTCGTCCAGGTCGGCGATATCCAGACAGGGACTGCCGAGTCGCTGTTGCCGCTGCCGCAAGTCCAGACGGTGCGCGTTTCGGGGCCAACCGACCAGGCAGTCGAATTCCGCGCCGGGCAGGGCCCGATCACCTACGGCGCGACAGACGTGCCTGGCCTCTACCGCGTTCAGCAGATCGTCCAGGGTGGCCAGCAAACGGTAGACGACGACCTGTTCGCCGCGAATCTCGCGAACCCGGACGAAAGCGACATCCGCCCCAGGCTAACGGGCCTGAACAACCCCGGCCCGCTGGACGCCAGCCTGACGGTCCTCCAAAAAGAATTCTGGGGCCTCCTGGCCGCGCTCGTCCTGCCCCTCCTCCTCGTCGAGTGGTTCTGGTTCCACCGCCGTGTGTAGGCCAAGCACGCCATGACCATCGATTTCGAGCGGCCCTGGCTCCTGCTTCTCCTGCCGGCATCGCTGGCGGTTGTCTATCTCCTCTGGCGGACCAGCCACACCTACATGCCGCCGCTGCGGCGCAAGGCCTCTCTGGTGTTGCGCGTCGTGGTCGTCGGCCTCCTTTGCCTTGTCTTAGCCAGCCCAACGATCCAGCTCCGCGCCGATCAGCTCGCCGTAGCCGTCCTTCTCGACCGCTCCGACAGCATCACCCCCGCCGCCCGCGATGAACAGGAGCAATGGCTCGCCAGAGCGATGGCCGCCAAAGGGGCCAACGACCAGGTCGCGGTCATCACTTTCAGTCAGGACGCGACCGTCGAACGCGCCATGTCCGACGACCCCCGTCCCCCACGCCTCGCCCCCGAAGCCAACGGCAGTCGGACCAACATCGCCGCCGCGATTCGCGCCGGTGTCGCCGCCCTTCCCCCAGACCTGGCCAGACGTCTGGTCCTCCTCTCCGACGGCCGCGAGAACCTGGACCACGCCGACCCCGCCGCGGCACTCGCGTCAGCCGCGCACGTCCAGCTCATGACCGTCCCCCTCGGTGGGACCAACGGCCCTGAAGTCCTCGTCAAACAAGTCGACGCCCCGAGCCAATTGCGCGAAGGCGAGCGCTTCACCATCACCGCCCAGCTCGACTCCACCACCACGACGTCAGCCACCATCCACCTGCTCATAGACGGTCAGCTCCTGACCAGCCAGCAGGTCGACCTGGACGTCGGCACGAATCGCTTTGTTCTGCCACTCGACCCGCTCGGCCCGGGCCACCACCTGCTGCGGGTACAGGTCGAAGCTGATGGAGACACGATCGCCCAGAACAACTCGGCCGGTGCTTTGATCGTGGTCACCGGCCCACCGAGCGTCCTGATCGTCGAAGGCACCCCAGGCGAAGGCCAATACCTGGCCGATGCGCTGCGCTCGTCAGGCTTGACCGTCGATGTTGGCAACCCGCTCACCGCGCCGCTCGACCTGACGACGCTGCGCAACTACGCCAGCGTGGTGATCGTCGATGTCGCAGCGAACCAGTTCGCCCCCGGCCAGCTGCGCGCGCTGAAGACATACGTCCAGAACTACGGCGGCGGTCTGGTCGTTGCTGGCGGCGATCATGCCTACGGCCCGGGCAGTTATGCCCGCACGCCGCTCGAAGACATGCTGCCGGTGCGCATGGACCTGCGCGGCAAGTCCGTCTCGGCCAGCACCGCCCTGATCCTGGTCATCGACACTTCGGGCTCGATGGGCGGCGGCCCCGGTGGGGCAAGCAAGATGGACCTGGCCAAAGAAGCCGCCATCTCTGCCGCCGAGTTGCTCGGCGAGTACGACCAGATCGGCATCGTCGCCTTCGAGGACCAGCCGCGCTGGGTCATTCCCCCAACCCCTGCTACCGACCTCGGGGTTGTCCAGGCTGCCATCTCCGAGATGCAGCCGGGTGGCGGTACGGAGATCTATCCCGCGCTGAAAATGGCCTACGATGGCCTGTCGCCTATCGACGCCAAGGTCAAGCACATCATCCTGCTGACCGATGGCGAAGCGCCGCGCGGCGACTACCCCGGCCTGGCGCAGCAAATGCGCGACGGCAACATCACCCTCAGCACCATCGGCATCGGCAGCGACGCCGACACCGCCCTGCTGCAGGAGCTGGCGCAGCTCGGCAACGGCCGCTACTACGATGGCAACGATCCCTTCGACCTGCCGCGCCTGGTCGTCAAGGAGACCCAGCAAGTTCAGCGCGCGGCCATCGTCGAGGAGGACTTCAAGCCCGTCCGCATCTCGTCCAGTCCGGCGCTCGACGGCATCGACCTGAACAATATGCCAGCGCTGCGCGGCTACGTCGCGACGACACCAAAACCACAGAGCAGTATCCTGCTGGTGTCGCGGCAGATCGATCCTGTCCTTGCCGAATGGCAGTACGGGCTGGGCCGCGTCATGGCCTGGACGTCAGACGTCAAAAATCGCTGGTCGTCGCGCTGGATCGAATGGCCCGATTTTGGCCGCTTCTGGGCCCAGATCGTCAAACGCACGACTCGGCCGCCCGAGGACCCCAACCGTCAGGTCGGCGTCAAGATCGACGGCAACCGCGCCACGATCACGCTCGACGCCCAGACGGGGGTCGAAGCTGCCGACCGCCACTATCTGAATTTCCTTCCGACCACCGCCACAATCGTCGATCCACGTGGTGAGCAACACGATGTGCCGCTGCCACAAGTTGCGCCAGGCCGCTACGAAGCGTCGTACCCCGTTCAGGACGACGGCATCTACTCGCTGCAGGTGACCCAGACGGAAACCGATGGCACGGTGGCCAACTCGTCGAGTGGCTTCGTGGTCCCCTACTCCCCCGAATACCGCGCTGGCGGAACGGACGAGAATTTTCTCGACACGCTGGCCAAAAGGACAGGCGGCCGCTTGATCCGGGAGCCTGAGCAAGCGTTCGTACACGACCTGCCGGCGGTTGGCGCCCCGCGGCCCCTGTGGCCGTATTTGCTAGCCCTGGCTGCGCTGATCTTCGTAGCCGATGTCGGCGTCCGCCGCGTCCGCATCACCGGCCCCGAGCTACGCGCCGCGTACTACGCCGTGCGCAAACGCCTCGGCTACGTCGACCAACCGGTCGCGGTGGCCCGCCCCGTGATCATCCCCAGCGCAGCCGGCCTGGGCCTGGTCACCCCTCACGGCATCACCAGAACAAGAACCCGCGAGCCCGCCACGCCGGTGCCCGTAACCCGCCAGGGTCGCCTCCTGGCAGCCAAACAACGCGCCTCCCGACGGTAAGCAGGACGGTTTCAATCGGGCCGGAAGCGGTACCCCACCCCCGGCTCCGTCGTAATCATCCGCGGCGACGCCGGATCCGCTTCTAGCTTTTTCCGCAAACTCGCCACGTACACCCGCAAACTCCCTACCGCATCCTCGTACCCCGGCCCCATGACCGTCCGCAGCAATTGCCCGTGCGTGACCACGCGACCAGCATGCTCCACGAGATACCGCAAGACCCCGTACTCCGTCGGCGTCAGGTGGATCTCCTCCCCCGCCCGGTGCACCAGCCGCCGCGTCAAATCTATCGTCACATCCCCACTCCGCATGACCTGCAGCGGCGGCTCCCCCGTCTTGGCGGCTCGCCGCACCGCCACGCGCATCCTCGCCAACAGCTCCGGCACGCTGAACGGCTTGGTGACGTAGTCGTCCGCACCCTCATCCAGCGCCCGCACCTTGGCTTGCTCATCCCCATGCGCCGAGAGGACGATGATCGGCAGCTGCGTCCACTCTCGCAGACGCTTGCACACTTCAACACCGTCAATCCCAGGCAGACTGAGATCCAGAATGATGAGGTCCGGCGGACGAGACGCCGCCTGCTCGAGCGCCATCTCGCCATTCATCGCCTCCTCCACCTCATACCCGTTCGCTCGTAGCGCCACACGCAGCGATCGACGGATCTGCGGTTCGTCGTCAATAACGAGCACCCGCGCTTCGCTCATCCGGCGCCCTCAGCAGCTAAAGGAAGCGTGAAGGAAAACCGAGCCCCACCGCTGCTCGCCTCCTCGACCCACAATCGACCCCCATGCGCCTGCACCAGGCCCCGCGCAATCGCCAGCCCCAATCCCGACCCTCCAACCGGTGTCGGACCACGTTCGAACGGCAAGAACACCCGCTCACGATCGGCCTCCGCCACGCCTGGCCCATGATCCTCGACGTCAACGCGTACCGCATCGCCCACGCAGCTCAGCGCCACCTCAACCGCTGTTCCAGATGGCGTATGGCGCGCCGCGTTCTCCAGCAGATTGGTGAGCACGTGATCGATCTGCGCGTAATCGCATGGCACCAGCGGCAGGTCATCAGGAATCGACAGGTGAACGGGCCGATTGCCGAGCATCGGCTGCAACCGCCCGAGCACCGCCCGGACCAGCTCGCGCAAGTCCTGCGGGTCTTTGTGCATGGTCATCGCGCCGGCTTCCAGCCGCGACGCGTCCAACAAATTGCCGACGAGTCGGTCCAGGCGATCCGCTTCCTCCTCGATGGCCGCTAGAAGCTCGGCACGATCGTCATCGGTGTAGTCCGCATCGGCCTGGCGCAACCCGGAGGCGCTGGCTTTGATCGAGGCCAGCGGCGTTCGAAGATCGTGCGACACTGCCCGCAACAAAGCGGTCTTCATTGTGTCCGAGCGGCGCACCAGCGCCGCCTCTTGTTCCTTTTCCAGCGCTCGCCTGGCGGTCACCGCGAGTTGCGCCGTCGTAACCCCGACAAACAGCAGCAGGACGAGCCCCAGCGCTTCGTCGGCGCGCTGCACGCTGAGGGTCCCGACCGGCTCGACGAAGAGCAGGTCATGTCCAAGCACCGACAGGATTGACACCACGATGGCCGGTCCCAGTCCCCAGCGCGTCGCGGCGATCACGACGGGGAGCAAGTACAGCAGCAACGCGCTCGGCAGCGACGTGCGCGATTCGATCAGCCCGACCACGCCAAGCGTGATTGCCACCCCGAGCAGGCTGGCAACGTAGCGCGGAATCGCGGACACGCCGTAACCCTATACCGTCGCGGGATGCGACTCGCAATGAGCCTGCCCCATCAGCGGCCGGACGGCTCCGCTTTGACCATGCAACAGGTAATGCAGCGCGCCGCGCTGCTCGAACGTGTCGGCTTCGACGGTATCTGGCTGGGCGATTCGATCGGCAGAGGGCCACGCCCGCGGCCTGACCCGCTCATGTTCCTGGCCGCTGCGGCCGCGGGAACGTCCCACGTCGAGCTAGGCACGGCAATACTGCAGGTGCCGCTGCGGAATCCCGTCGAGCTGGCCCAACGCTTGCTGACGCTGCATGGGTTGAGCGGCGGCCGCTTCTCGGCAGGCCTGGGCTCAGGTTCGACGCGCGCTGACTTTGACGCAGTCGGCGCCGACTATGAGACGCGCTTCAAAACGCTGCGCGCCAGTCTGGACACGATGCGGCGGCTGATGCGTGGTGAACAGGTCGGCGAAGCGAACTTGCAACCCTGGCCCAATACAGTAGGCGGCCCGCCAATCCTGATTGGCAGCTGGCACAACGGGCAGTGGGTCCGTCGAGCAGCCGAGGAGTACGACGGTTGGATAGCCAGCGGCCTCACTTCGTTCAACGCGATACGCGAAGGCCTGAAACGCTACCGCGAGTCCGGCGGCAAACGCGCCGTCCTGGGGACGCTCAGCGTCGACCTCCGCGCCCCGACAACGAGCCTCACCGACGACGAGCCGTTCCACCTCAAATGCGATCTGGAAGAAGCCGGCCACCGCCTGGCGAGAGTAGCCGAGCTAGGGTACGACGACGCCCTGCTAACGGCCCTGAACCACACCGAAGACGACATCTCCGAAGCAGACCTGATCAACCTTCGCGCGCTCGTCCCCCACGGGACGCCGTTAGCGCGCTAGCCCGCCAAGCCGCGCTGCCCGTGACCGCGACGTCTGCGGCATCAGCCTGGTGGCGATCGCGCTAGCGGCCCGGCTTCGCGGCCGCCGTCGGCTGTGGCTTCGCTGGCGCGGTCGGCTGCGCTGGCGGCTGCGCTGGCGCTTGTGTCACTTGTGGCTGTGGCACCGCCGTCGGCTGCGGCGCAGCGCGCGTCGGCTGAGCCGGCGCTGGCTGAACGGGCGCAGGCGGCGCAGCCGGTGCGGGAGCCTGCGCAGGAGCCGGCACAGCCGGAGCCTCAGGCGCCGTAGTCGCCTGCGGCGGCGCAGTCGGCTCAGGCGCAGCAGTCGGTTGAGGCGCAGCCGTAGCCCTGGCCGTAGCTACCGCCGTCGGTACCGCCTGCCCCGCCACAAACAAATCACTCCGACATGCAGGCTCGCCTGGCCGCATCGCCGTATCCCCACACACCTGACCTTCCGTCAACCCAGCCGGCCGCGGAAACTCTTCCGGCGGTAGGTTCAACGCCGAGAACGACGCCTGCATCGCCTCCGGCCAGATCTTCCCCGCCGTCAGCGACGAAAGCCCCTGTTTCATCGGATGCCCATCGGTATTGCCAACCCAGACCACCATCGCCAGGTTGGTCGTGTAGCCATCCGTCCAGGTGTCCCGATAGTTGTCCGTCGTCCCCGTCTTCGAAGCCGCCGGATGATCTTTCATAATCAGCGGCGTGTTTCGCCCGTACGTGAACAATTTGGCCGCCGGGTCAGACAGGATGTTCGAGATCATGTACGCCGCCCGCGGATCGAGCACCTGCTCCCCCTGCGGCGCCCCATAGTCGAACAACACGTTCCCAGACCCATCCGACACCTGCCGAATCGCGACAAGCGGTACCTTGCGCCCGTTGTTCGCCAGCGTCGCATACACCTGCGCCATGTCGATCGGCTTGACCTCAGCCCCACCCAACGTCAGCGACAACCCCAGTGTCTTGCCCGAGTCCGGCCCCCACGTCGTGACCCCCAAGCGCGCCGCCAGATCAACGGCAGAAGGAACCGTGGCGAACTCCAGCGTCTTCACCGCTGGAATGTTGAGCGAGTTCCCCAGCGCCGTCCGCGCCGTCACCTGCCCGTGGAACTGGTTGTCGAAGTTGGTCGGACACCATTGGTGCCCGGGCTGATCCTCCCAGCACTTCTTCGCATCGTCAATGGACGTGCCCGGCGACCAGCCTTTCAAGAACGAGGCGGCATAAATCACGGGCTTGATCGAAGAGCCGGGCTGCCGTTCGTTCGTCAGCACGTTGACCTGGCCATCAATGGAGGCGTCGTTGAAGTCCAGGCTGCCCTGGAACGCCAGGATCTCGCCCGTACGCGGGTCGACAGCGATCAACGCCGCATTGTTGCCGCCCTGATCCTGGATCGTGCCCTTGTTGTCCTGCAGCACCTGCTGCATCCGCTGGTTGTAGTCCACATCCAGCGTCGTATAGACCTTCAGCCCGGCTGAGTAGAGCGTCCGATCCCCGAACTGCTGCTCGAGCAATGCCTGGACATACGTCACCCAGTGCGGCGCCTTCATGTCGACCTGGCGCGTCTTGATAGCGAGCTTCTGGTCGTATGCGGCGCGGGCCTGGTCCTCGGAGATCATGTTCGCTCTGGCCATCTGCTCGAGGACGTAGCGCTGCCGCTCCTTCGTCGCGATGGGTATACCGTCGTCGGTGCGCTGGACGTCGCGGCGGGTCGGGTCGTACTGCGACGGCGACTGGACCAGGCCAGCGATAAGCGACGCTTCGGCCAGGCTCAGATCATGGGCTGACTTGCCGAAGTAGCCCTGGGCGGCTGCTTCCACGCCGTAGCTCTGATTTCCGTAGTAGACCCGATTGAGGTACATCTCCAGGATCTGGTCCTTGGAGTAATGCGAATCAACTTCATACGCCAGGGCGATCTCACGCAGCTTGCGCTTCGCGGTCGTCTGCTTCGCCTCGTTCGGATCAAGGACCGCGTTGCGGACGAGCTGCTGGGTAATCGTCGAGGCGCCGGTGCTGCCCTGGTGGGTAACGTCGATGTAGGCCGACCGCAACGTGGCGATCAGATCGACGCCCTGGTGTTCGTAAAAGTGCACGTCCTCCGCGGCGAGCGTCGCCTTCAGGAGATCGGGCGCCACGTCCTTGATGGAGACGAGGGTTCGTTTGCCGCCAGACGGGTCGTTGATCTCCCACAGCAGTTGACCTTTGCGGTCAAAGAT
>DASYKL010000110.1:0-2771 GCA_035995405.1 Chloroflexota bacterium | reverse complement strand
TCCGCCGCGCCCGCATCCGGGAACGACACCTGCCACGCGCCATCCTCGAACCCGCTGGCCTGACGCTGGCGGTCACCGTGGCTACGTTGCCAGTCATGTTGAGCGTGTTTCAGTCCATCTCCCTCATCTCGCCAGTGGCCCACATCGCCGCGGTGCCACTGCTCGCGCCGCTCATGGTCTTTTCGATGCTGCTCGCCCTGGTGTCACCGATCGACGCCTTAGCCCAGCCCGTCAGCTGGCTCGTTTGGCTGCCCGCTACCGCCCTCGTTGACATAACCGGAACTTTCGGCGGCTGGCCCAATGCGGCACTCTCGACTGGCCGTTTGCCGACACTGGCGGCGCTCGGCCTGGCGGCTGTCCTGGTCGCCTGGGGCATCGCTGGATTGCCTGAATTCCGCGGGCTGCGTCGGCGCTGGGCCAGCAGTTGCCCACCGTTGCCTATGCGCTGGATCGCGGCGTCAGCCGCGCTGGCCGTGGCCGTGGTTCTGGTCCGGCCGGACGGCCAGCTCCACGTCGTCGCCCTGGACGCCGGCCAGGGCGACGCCCTCTTCATTCGTGGCCCCACTGGCCAGACCGCAGTGCTGGCGCGGGGGCGAGTTGACAGCGCACGACTGGCCAGCGAGGTGGCCCAACAGCTCGCCGTCTGGGAGCACAAGCTCGACATCGCGCTCGCCCTGGATGCGGCTGCCGAGAGCGGCATGGCTACGACCTTGGGCCGCTATCCGGCCGATCGGCGCCTCACGCCCGCAGAGGACGACCGCATCGACCTTGGCGGCGGCGCGGTTCTCGACGTCTATGCGGTCGTCGCGGACCAAGCAGTGGGTAGCCCAGCGCGCCCCACGCCAGCGAAACTCATCCTCACCTTCCGAGAGCACTCCGAGATGCTCTTCGGCACTAGCGTCTGGCCGTACGTGAGCGCGGTCGCGTAAGCCGGGGGCTGCACTCTCCCCCGAGCCGTAGCCGTACGACTCAGGGCCAGTGCCGGTCGAGGCTCAGGTCAGCCCCGACCACTTTTGCAGCCAGACCAGGATCAGCAAGTTCAACATGATCACGATGAACATGATGACCAGCTCCATCCCTTCGCTGACGATCACTGGCTGACTCCCTGCTTGCGCGCCACGGAAAAAAGTGTACCTAAGCTCGCGACGACGCTTCGCTGCGGCTACTGCTGCTGCTGCTGGCGCTGTTGTTGCTCGGGCTCGCCGGCGGATGACTGGCCGCGCCACCCGTCGCCATCTTCGAGTTGCCGTCGAAATACGCGCCTTCCTGGACGATCAACGCCCCAGCATTGATCTCACCCGTTACCCGACCGGTCGGCCGGATCTCGACCCGACCTTCGCAATAGATCTGGCCATCGACGTGGCCGGCCACCGTCACCTGGGCCGCACTCAGACGCGCCGTCACATGGGCTTTCTCTTCGACGAAGATTGTGCTCTTGCTTTCGATCTCACCCTGCACCGAACCCAGCACGCGCACCGCGCCCTCGGTTTTCAAGGTGCCTTCAAACGTCGTCCGCTCGCCGATCAGACTCTCAACTTCGACGCCTTCGCTGACGGAGCTGCGCGTCAGGCGCGACGTCGCCAGACCCACATTGACATCGCCAACCGAGCGGAAACTCGGATTAGACGTGCCCTGGCTGGGTGCGTTCACCGCCGGTGGGACGGACGTGACTTGGCCTACGGGAGTGTCATTAGGTTCAGGTGTGACTGGCACGGTTCCGGCTTCCTCGCGGTCCTTTGACAGCGCGCCGCGGAACCGAGTCCATTCCTGTTCTTCGGATTTTTTGAACATCTGGCACCTCCTGCGAGGGGCTGACGACTTCGCCGACGCGCCCGGACGCAGTATAGGGTCCTGCGCAAGGCGCACGCCGTAGCCCGCCGCAGCGCATTCGGGGACGGGCGCGCAGACGAATACATTGACAAGCCGCCGACGCGCCTCAAGAATGCCAAGAGGAGGACGTCCACGCTCGATGGCTGCATCCGTCCCGGCGCCCGCGTCTGAGACCCAGTCCGGCCCACGCGCAGCGCTTTCACGACGCGACTTCATCAAGTTCTCCGGTGGCGCCTCGGCCGCGCTCGGTACGCTTGGCGCACTCGGCGCCAGTCTCGCCCCGACCGTCGCCCACGCGCGCACATTACGCATCCAGAATGCGCGCTCCGTGCCGACCATCTGCCCGTACTGTGCCGTCGGCTGCGGCATGATCGCGCACACGATCAACGGTCAGATTGTCAACATCGAAGGCAACCCTGATTCACCGGTCAGTGAAGGCAACCTGTGCCCGAAAGGCGCCGCCAGTTATCAGCTTGCCGTCAACGAACGACGCTGGACCACCGTCAGATATCGCGCACCTGGCTCTGACCATTGGGAAGATCGACCGCTCGATTGGGCGATGGATCGCATTGCGCAACTGACCAAACAAACGCGTGACGATACCTTCCAGGAAAGAACACCAGACGGCTCGAAGACGCTGATGAGTACCACGGCGCTCTTTTCGTTGGGCGGAGCAACGATCGATAACGAGTGGAACTATTCGCACTCCAAACTCATGCGTAGTCTGGGCATTGTTGCTGTTGAAAACCAGGCTCGCATATGACATAGCTCCTCTGTCCCCGGTCTGGGGGTAAGCTTCGGTCGCGGCGCCGCAACGACGTTCTCTCGAGACGTCGCGAATTCAGACGTCATCACCATCATGGGCTCCGATATGGCTGAATGCCATCCGGTCGCTTTTCGCTGGGTCATGAAAGCCAAAGAAAAAGGCGCCAAAGTAAGCC
>DASYKL010000109.1:0-10108 GCA_035995405.1 Chloroflexota bacterium | reverse complement strand
AGGCTATATGAGGCGATGTTCAAAAATGGGACTCGCGCCGGATCGAGGATGTAGACGCTGGTGTCGCCTTGCAAGTGGAAGCCGGCGCCGAGCTTGAAGACGAGACCCCGGATCGAGTTGTTCTCGAAGTGGGTCGACCAGCGGGCGATAGTGTCGCCGCCACCGGTCAGCATCGCCAGCGGATACCCAAGACCCATCAGCGGGCCGTACAGCACGTGACCGAGAGCGAGGAGCGCGCCGAGGGCAACGACGCCGAGCGCCGCCAGCCGCCATGAGCGTGCGGCGAAGTAGACGAGCAGCAGCGCCGGCAGGAGTTTCGTGAGGGTCGCGGCGGCGACGGGCACAGCGGCGAGCTGTCGCTGACGGCCGGTGCCGGTAAATAGAAAGAGCGACGCGCTGAGAAAGAGCAGCTGCCAGGCATCGACCATGTGCTGGGCTACGACATACAGCAGCGGCACGGCACTCGACCAGGCGATCGCCAGGATGAGCAGGCGCGCGCCAGGCTGTGGAGCAAAACGCCGCGCCATCAGGATGAACGCGACAAGCGTCGCGACCAGGGCCACCCAGGTGGCATAGGTCGCCAGCGCTGCCAGGTTAGCCCCGACCACCCGTAGGGCCGGATCGAAGACCAGGAAGACAACGACGCCGTATTGCCGCGCATCGATCTGGATGATGGGCTGGTGGTTGACGAGCAGGTTGAGCAGCGGGTTCAACTCTTCGTCGAACCACGCGGGGACGCCGTAGCCGAATGCCGTAATCAGCAGACGCCCCAGCGACAGCAGCGTGATGAGGCTCAGAATGCCGACGAGCGTGGCTCGCTGCGCGTTATGCGTTGCGCGCTCGCGCGCCGCGAGTCGCGGCGCGCCGGCACGGGTTGAGTCAGTCACCGCCATCGTCTACAGCCCGACGGAGTATACGTAGCGGTATCAGCGCCCAGGTGAGCGCCCCAAAGGGTGATGGCTACGGCGTCCAGGACCGTCCCGAATCAGTGACGGTGCGACGAAGCCCGCTACTCCCGCTACTAAGGTGGGTGTCTAGCGGCGGCTATTGACCACGCACGACCCCGTCCGAGATGTCAGTCGGTGGTCCCGAGGGCCTGGATGATGACTTCGCGATTGTTCCGCGGGCCGTCTAGCTCCACCAGGAAGATCCGCTGCCAGGTCCCGAGCAGGAGCTCGCCATCGGCAACGGGGACACTCTCGCTGGTTCCCAGCATCAATTGCAGGCAATGTGAGTGGCCATTCGGCGACTCGTCATCGTGCATGTGGACGGTTCGCACACGGAAATCGTTGTGCCGATAGTGGGCATGCGCAGGGGCGCTGCGCTGCAAAAATTCACGCAGGTCTTCGAGCAGCAGCGGCTCGGCTTCCTGAATACAGATCGCGGCGGTGGTGTGGCGTGAGAACACATTGGCCACGCCTTCACGGAGTCCAGCGACGCGCACGAGCTCAGCAACCTCGTCCGTGATATCCAGAAACTGGATAGGCTCATGGGTCTCGAACACCAGCCGCCGGAGCCGTGAGGCGACGCCCGGCGCGCTCGAAAGCTGCATCGGTTGATTCAGTCCTTTCCGAAAACACCATACACCAGACACGTCGAGCGTGCCAGGCGGGTGCGGTCCGTGGTTCTATTTTTATATCTCTCGTGTTCGGCGCAATGCTCCGCGCGCATAGGGGAGCTGGGGGCTGGGAGTTGGGAGCTGGGGAGTGCGGCCGAGGCCGCGGTACCGTAGCCGATGCTCGCTACGCATAGCTAGTGCCATCGCCTCAAGGCTATGCTTGTCTCACGGTGATTGGCGCACTCCCCAACTCCCAACTCCCAACTCCCAGCTCCCCACTCCCAGCCCCCAGCTCCCCCCGTGCCTGATCGCGACGAGGTCCAGGTCGCCCGCTGGTCGGCCATCAAAGGACGCGTCGGCTCGTCGCTCAGAGAGCTGCGCCAGGGTGAGCCTGCCGCTTCGCGTAGCCAGGCCCGCCTTGCCGGCGAGCTCGAGGAGCTCGGCTACCACGTCACGCAAAGTATGGTCAGCCGCTACGAGCAAGGCATCCTCGAAGCACCGCTGACCCTCGAGCGCATGGTCGGCTGGGCGCTGTGCTGCGAAGCGCTCAGCTCAACGGCTTTCAAAGAGCTGCTCGCGCTCGCCGGCTATTACTTGCCATGGAACGCCGTCGATCTGCGGTCGTTTGACGATCTGCTGCGCAGCTATCGCCGTTTGAGCCTGGCCGACCAGGTCATCGTCCGCGCCCGACTGCTGTGGCACATCCTGGGCATCGAGGCCAGCGATACCGCCGCGGCCGACGCCAGCCTGGAGTGGTGATGGCAACCCTCGTTCCGCAGGCCGAAACGACAGCCGCCAACCTGGCCCGCATCCTCCGTCTGCAGACCGTCCCGAGCGAGCCGTGGCAACCCCACCAGCGCGCCGTCGCGGCCCGCCGTCTGCTCGAAGAGCTCGGCGTCCACTGCGACGAAAGCGCCGCGCTGCACGATCTGAAAGGCTTCCTGTTGTCGAGCCCGCGAGGGACCGAGATGGTCGTCTCACGTGACTTGACCGACGAAGAACGGCTCGAAGTCTACGCCCATCTGATCGCGCACGCGCTGCTCGGCCCGGACGGACCTGAGCTGGCCCTCGCCGCGCGCTTTGAATACGTCCACGGTCGTGGACCGGAAGAGCGACCGGCGCACGAGCTGCGCGAAGAGCTGCTGGCCGACGCCGTCGCCCGAGCCATTCTGGCCGGCCGCCTGGAAGCTGCGCCGCGGCTCATTTACTGTCGCGACCTGGGCCCCGGCCGCGGTCGTTTTTCGCGGGCTGTGCTGCGCGGTTTGCACATTGGCAGCCTGGCCCTGTATCGCCGTTCGCGAAGCTATCAGCGCATTCGCTCGCTGCCGGTGGTCACCGCCCTCACCGAGCGCGTCCACAGCTTTCTCGGCTCCGCGGCGTAATGCGGCGGACAGTCCCGGCGAGCGCCGAGATGCGCGAATACTTCGACTTCGCCGAGATGGCCCATCCCGAGGACGCGCGGCTGTACTTCGAACGCGTCTGGGTTCACTACGCCTTTGAGCAGCCGGCGGTGACCTATTTCAGGACGCTGCGCCTCGAGGTCGGCACGCTCGACGAGCCGATGGGCGGCGGCTACTGGTTCGGCGACCGCAACCTGGTCCTGCTGCGCGGCAACCAGGAAGAGGCGGCGCTGCACGAGCTCGCCCACGCGTGGTGGGAACGCCAACGCCTGGCGCAGCGCGATCAGCTTATGGCGGTACTCAAAGATCTCGGCACCACACCGCCAGCGGGTTTTCCGAGAATCGCCGAATTGGCCAACGTGTACTGCCATGGCATCAAGACGCAGGCCGATCCAAGCTCGCCGACAGGCTACTGGCGAGGCATGCTGGCAGAGGACAACGACCACGAGACCTTCGCCGGCTTCTGCTCAGGCGTGATGGCCAATGCGACGCTGCTGCCGCCAGGCCTCCGTCACTTCTACCAAGGCTTTCTCAAGGCTGCCTAGCTCCAGCTGAGCGGGCTATCGAGCGGGAGGACTTCGACCCAGACCGGGCCGGGAGGGATCGTCAGTCGCTCGCCGTGTGTATCAAGCCAACGCGTCGACGAGCGGGGCGCAGGTTTCATCCACGTCCCTTCGCGCCGCGTGCCGCCGCTGAAGACCACCAGTTGGCCGCTGCCGCCGACAAGATTGACGTCCAGGCGCAGCTTGGGATCGTTCGGAATTGCGTCGACCTCGGCGAATTGAACGACGACCGTCGCCGGTGCGATCTGCTCGTCTGAGACCGCATCACGGTGGGCGCTGCCGTCCATGAACCGTAAGTAGCGCTGCTCAGCGGCGTCCCACTGGTAGCCGACTCGATATGGCCACGGGGCGAAACCCAGCGAGATGCTGTGGGCTGCCTGCGGACCTGACGGCGGACTTTCGTCGAACAGCAGCGGTCCCCACTGGCGATTGCGCTGGCGACCCATGGCACTGAGAAAACCGCGGTCTGCGGCAGTATCGGTATAGGCGTTGTGCGGCGCGGGCCGTGATCGAATGCGCCACACGCCGGGGTCGCCAGCCGACTCGTCGAGATGGCCCATGTTCATCGCATCGCGCCAGGCAAATCCTTCTGGGCTGGCGCCAATATGGACGACATCGGCGCCATAGTCAGCGGCGAAGAAGGCGAAGTAATGGCGCAAGCTGCGCACGGGGCCGACGACCGGCGCGTCGTTCCGCAGAAACACCGAGATGAAGCGGGTGATGCCGCCTTCGGCGAGCGCTTCGTAGACGACATCGGCTGACGTCAGTCCGGTTTGGGGTCGGGCGTCAGCTTGATTTTCGATCATGATGGCCAGGCTGGCCTGGGTCGGCGGCACGATGAGGTCGACCGAGCCACCCGCTGGTCCGATGTCCGCCAGCGAGACGACCTCGCCATCGACCAGGGCGGCGGCCTGATGTGGGCCTGCGCTGAGGCGCCGCGGACCTGGCGACACGGTCTGGCCGTCAATCTGGATCGTCGCCTCGCCATTCCATAAACGGACATCGACGGCAATCTCGTCAGCCGGGCCAGGCGTCGCCTGGGGCGCGGCCGTGGCGACCGGCGCAGCGGCGGTCGGGCTGGTTGCCGTGGGCGCTGAGGTAGGTGGTGCCGGCAGCGGTGGCGGAAAGGTCGGCGCGGCCTGGCCGCCAGCAGTCGGCGTCGTTGATTGCGGTGCTGGCACCGACGGCCCGGCGCACGCTGTCAGGACGCCGGCCAGTCCGATGACCAGCGCTCGCCGTCGAGGTAGGGTGGTCACGCCGGACCGCCGCCGACAGGCAGGAACGCGCGCGCCGCGGCCTCCGGGTCAGCAGCCCGCACGATCGCCGCACCGACGCATACACCGTCGGCACCCGCGGCATACAGCGCCGCCGCGCGCTGGGCCGTGATTCCGCCGATGACGACCAGGGGCAGCCTGGTGGCCGCCCGAACGCTGCGCAAGAGCGCCTCACCGGCTGCCGGGCCGGCGTTCAATTTGGTCGCCGTGGCGAACATCGGCCCAGCCGAGACGTACCCGGCGCCCTGAGCCGTAGCGAGATGGGCTTCCTGGCCGCTGCCGACCGAGACGCCGACGATGGCATGCGAGCCGAGCAGGCGACGGGCATCGTGCGGCGACAGATCTTCCTCGCCGATGTGCCCAACATGGACGCCATCGGCCTCCGCGGCGAGCGCGACGTCGACGCGATCGTTGACGATGAATGGCACATCAGCCTCAAGGCAGATGGCTTTCAAAGTACGTGCCAGCTCGAGTAGCTCGAGCGTCGTAGCTTCTTTCGCGCGCAGCTGGACCGCGGTTACGCCACCCCGCAACGCGGCCTGGACAACGCCAGGCAGACGATCAGGCGGCACCAGGCCGGCATCAGCCAGGAGGTAAAAGCGCAGTGCGGCGCGGAGACGTTCAGCATCCCAGGGGGCCATCAAGACGACCGAGACAGGGTACTCGTTGGCCACCGGTAAATACCCGCCTTACAATTCGCGCCAATGCCTACGCCACGGGAGCAAGGTGGGGGGCTGCCGGAGGCGTCGCGCCTACTCCAGGAAGGTTTGCAGCTGCTCGACGAGCGGTCGCGCGAGGTGGATGCCCTCGTACAGCAGGCCGAGGAGCGGGCGCGGCAGGTTACGGCAGACGCCGAAGCTCGGGCCAGCGAAATTACCGCCGCCGCGGAACAGCAACGCGTCGAGCTCGACGAGCAGGTGTCGGCGCTGCGCGACGAAGTCGCGGCGTTGCGTGGCGAGCTGGCGCAGCTCCGCGCGGCGCCCGCCGCGCCAGCCGAGGCCGAGGCAAAGGCGGCCAATGGTGCGCCGAGCGGAGCTGCGCCAGCTCGCCACGATGCGCCCATCCTGACCACCCTCGAAGCTGGCGAGATCGCGGCGGCGGCCGAAGCGGCCGGGACGCCACGCTGGGGTCGGCCGTCATCGATCGCAACTGCCCAGCAAGCAATCCGCTCGCGCTCGGCCAGACCACGCTGGCTGCCACCGTGGCTGCCCTTCTTGATCGTCATCCTGGCCGCTGGTGCAATCGTGACACGCACGGTTGATGGCCAGGGCAACCCGCGGCCGCAGACAGACGCGACGCCCGATAACGTCATTTTCGTCACGTTTGCTCCGACGCGTGTCAACACGCCGTCAGCGGCACCTGGCCTGAGCGTGGTCGCCGCAACGTCTGTGGCGACCTCGCTGGCGGTCGCCGGCAGCGCTCGCCAACAGCAGGCGGCGACGGCCTCCGACACACCCACGCGCGCGGCGGCGAGTCCCACGCCCACGCACTCCGTGCCCACGGCAACACCGCCGTTGAGCACGGCTACGACCAGCGCAGTGGCACTACCGCCGGCGCGGACAGCGGCGGCCGCGCCGGTCACCCTGCCGGCGGAAGTGAGTCCCGACGGCCCCATCGTCGCCGCGTACACGATGTACTCGACCTATACGGTCCGCCCGGGCGACACGCTGAACAAGATCGCTACTGAGTTTGGCGTGAGCGGCGACACGATTATGCGTACCTCGGGGCTGAGCGACCCCAACCTGCTGCACCCCGGCCAGGTGCTGACCATTCCGCGCGATACGGGCTGGCTGTATCGCGTTCAGTCAGGCGAAACGCTAGCCCAGATCGCCCAGAAGTTCGGCGTCGGCCTCGACGACTTGGTCACGGCGAGCGGCGCAGCGCCAACGACGGTTCAGCCGGGAGATCTGTTGTTCATTCCCAATCGGGCCTTGAATGCGCCAAGGGCGACCAAGCAGTAGCCCGTTTCTTGACACGATCTGATGCTGCGAGCTTGACACTTTACCCGGCCCGTCCCTACGCTCCAGGCGTGTCCCTCCCCCAGGACGATGAGGGCAGCTTCGCCGCTGGCCGCCAAGCCCTGCTGGAGGCCCTGACTTCGCTCGAACAACGGGCGCACGACCGGGCCGAGCGCATGATCCGCGACGCCGAGCGGTCCGCGCGCCAGCTAACGCTCGAGAGCGAACAGCGTGCTTATCTGCTGACCACCGAAAGTGAAGAGCGTGCCCGGCAAGCGATTGCCGATGCCGAACAACGGGCCAAGCAGGTCACGCTGGAGGCTGCCCAACGCCTGGCTGAGCTAGAGCAGCAGTTGAGCGAAGTGCGAGACAACCTGGAATCTGCGCGCGCTCAGATTGAAGAGCAGGTCACGGCGATTCGGGGCCAGATGGAGCTCGCCCGTGCAAGCTTGAACACCGTCCGCCAGCAGCTCACGTCGGGCGCTGGCCGCCCTGCCGAGCCGCAGCAGACGCGAGCGGTCGCCAACCCACTGCCGCGTGTGACCATCCCGCCTCTGTCGGCCGAAACGCCGACGTTGCGCGCGGAAGACACGGGTCCGTCACTGAACGATCTGCGCGCAGCCGTCGATGCATTGAAAAAGCCTCGCCGACCAGAACCGCTGGCCGATACGCCCATGGAGGCCGAGCCTGGCTCAGCCGTCGAATCGGCGCCGTCGCACGAGGAACCGTCAGACGCCGCGCGGCGGCCGTAAATCGCTACGGCTGACAGAGGGGCGCTTGCCCTATACTCCTGCCGTCTAGAGATAGGAATTTTTGTAAGAACCGCGGGTGTGCCCGCCGGCAGCTGGCCGGCGATGAGGTGTGAAGCGCCCGTCGAGGAGGAGAACGAACCCTATGGCCCTCGTCGAGGCCGACCGAGCCGCAGTTATCGAAAAGCACCGGCTCCACTCCAGCGACACCGGCTCGGCCGATGTCCAGGTCGCGCTGCTCACGCAACGAATCAATGGGCTCGCCGAGCACCTGCGTGAGAACAAGCATGACAATCACTCACGACGCGGCTTGCTCAAGATGGTCGGCACACGCCGACGTCTGTTGAATTACCTGTCCCGCACCGAGCACGAGCGTTACGTGAAGTTGATCGCCGACCTCGGATTGCGGCGCTAGGGGCGCTTTGCTGCGCCCGTATCTGACGGGGCTCGTGCTCGCAATAAGTCGCTATGCCGCCACGGCAGCCGCATGCCGTGCGTGGCTCACTCCAGGATTGGAGAACACATCCTGTGGCAGTCCACAAACTCGAAATTGACGTCGCTGGGCGTCCGCTGACCCTCGAAACGGGTCGCCTCGCTGGCCTGGCCGACGGAGCAGTGCTCGTCCGCTATGGCGACACCGCACTCCTGGCGACAGCCGTCTCGTCACAGCAGCCGCGCGAAGGCATCGACTTTTTTCCCCTGACGGTCGAATACGAAGAGCGCATGTACGCCGCGGGCAAGATCCCCGGCGGCTTCATCAAGCGCGAAGGCCGACCTGGCGAACAGGCCACTCTGTCGGCCCGCCTCACCGATCGACCGATTCGGCCACTTTTTCCCAAGTACTACCGCAACGATGTCCAGATCGTGAACATCGTGATGTCGGCTGACCAGGAGAACGATCCAGCGCTGTTGAGCATCATCGGCGCCAGCGCCGCGCTGACCATCTCCAGCATTCCATTTGCTGAACCTGTTGCCGCCGTCAAAGTCGGCTACATCGATGGCAAGCTGGTCGTCAATCCGACGATGCGTCAGCTGCACGACGAGTCCGAGCTCGAGCTCACTGTCGCCGGCACAAAAGACGCAGTCCTGATGGTCGAAGCTGGCGCCCACGAGCTGCCCGAGGAGCTGATCCTCGAAGCGATCATGACGGGCCATCGGGCCATGCAGCCGCTGATCGAAGCGCAGGAGAAACTGCGCAAGCTGGCGGGCAAGCCCAAACAAGAAGCCGCGCCGCCAGCCGTCGACGAAGCGCTCAAAAAGAAGCTCGTCAAGCGACTCGGCAAAGAGCTCGAAGCCGCCATCTACAGCCCCGATAAGGACAAAGCCGGCCGCGAGGACGCGACACGCGATCTGCGCAAAGTCATCATCGAAGAGATGGCCGGCGATGGCGCCGATGCCAAAGCGCTCGGCAAGCTGTTCGAAAGCCTCGAGAAGGACCTGGTTCGCACCAAGATCCTCAAAGACGGAAAGCGCCCCGACGGTCGCGGCATGAAAGACATCCGCCCGATTTCGATTGAGATCGGCGTCCTGCCCCGCGCCCACGGCTCAGGCCTGTTCACCCGTGGCCAAACCCAGGTCCTCAGCGTCGCCACGCTGGGCACCGAGTCTGACGAGCAATCAATCGACTCGATTGGCCTGGACGAGCCGAAACGCTATATCCACCATTACAACTTCCCACCGTTCAGCGTCGGTGAGGCGCGGCCATTGCGCGGCGTCAGCCGCCGCGACATCGGCCATGGCGCTCTGGCTGAGCGAGCCTTGATGGCAGTTTTGCCCGATCGCGAAGACTTTCCGTATGTCATACGTGTGGTGTCCGACACGCTCAGCTCGAATGGCTCATCGTCAATGGCTTCGACCTGCGGCAGCACGCTCGCTCTGCTCGATGCAGGGGTGCCGCTGAAGGCGCCCGTCGGCGGCATCGCGATGGGCCTGATCACCGAAGACGGCTCGGCCAAGGGCAAGTACGCCATCCTGACCGACATCCAGGGCCTCGAAGATGCCATGGGCGACATGGACTTCAAGGTGACCGGCACGCGTGAAGGTGTGACGGCCATCCAGATGGACATCAAAGTCGCTGGCCTGACCGAGCAGATCCTCAAAGAAGCGCTCGCTCAAGCCCGAGAAGGCCGCATGTTCATTCTGGACAAGATGGCTGAGGTGATCACCGAGCAGCGTGCGGAAGTGAGTCGCTTCGCGCCGCGGATCACGACCATCAAGATCAACCCGGACAAGATCCGCGAGATCATCGGCCCAGGCGGCAAGATGATCCGCAAGATCACCGAGGAGACCAAGACGACCATCGATATCCAGGACGACGGCTCGGTGAACATCGGCTCGAACAACGCCGAGAACACCCAGAAGGCGGTCGATTGGATTCGCGGGCTGACGCGCGAAGTCGAAGCTGGCGAGATCTACACCGGCAAAGTCACGCGGGTCCTACCTTTCGGCGCGTTCGTCGAAATCTTGCCTGGTAAAGAAGGCCTGGTCCATATCTCGGAGCTGGCCAACTACCGAGTGCCGACGGTCGAAGACGTCGTCAACATCGGCGATGAGATCCAGGTCCTGGTGACCGAAATCGATCGCCAGGGTCGCGTCAATCTGTCGCG
>DASYKL010000108.1:0-3182 GCA_035995405.1 Chloroflexota bacterium | reverse complement strand
CGAGTCTCGAATCAATGCTGGAAGAAGCCGAAGCGGAGGCCGCGCGATGATCGAGTCACGAGCCGGCAGTCCGCTCGCCGGCCCGTTGCGGGGTTTCTTACCCGCCAGCGTTGGCCGCGGTTTCTACAGGATCACAGAGGCTCCAAGCGACTGATGCCCATAAAGTTGGCCACGGCCCGGCCTAGTCGCCGAGCTCAGACTGGTACGGCGTCGGCACGCGGCGCTGGAGGATGTCCTCCATGCGGTCGCGAATCGTCGCATCGAAGTGGTCGTGCGTCAGGACGTAGAACTGCTCGTCCCTGATCGCATCGACCACTTTCTGAGCCACTACCGCGGGTGGCATACCAAGCTCTTGCGACATGTTGGCGATGCGCTCTGCCCGCTCCAACTCGCGTCGGGAGGCCGTTTCATCCGCCGCGTTCCGCAGGTCGACGGGCCGATTCCGGTAGCCGAACATGATCCGTGTATCGATCAGGCCAGGGCACAGCACCGATGCGCCAATCGGTGCGGAGATCTGTCGCAAGTTGTGGTACAGCGCTTCTGACAACGCGACCACGGCGTGCTTGGTCACACTGTACACACGTGCGCCCGGTACCAGGCCAGCCACCGACGCGGTGTTGACGACGTGGCCTGGCTCGCCATGTTCGAGCAGTAGCGGCACAAACGTGTGCACACCGTGGATCACACCCCATAGGTTGACGTTGAGCGCCCACTGCCAGTCTTTGAGCGAGGCTTCCCAGATCTTGCCGAAGCCGCCGCCGACACCGGCGTTGTTGCACACCACATGGACCTTGTCGAATGCATCGAGCGTGGCCTGCGCGAGCGCTTCGACGGCCACGGCGTCCGAGACGTCGGTCGGCACGCCAATGACATCGGCGAAGCCGCGCTCGTGGAGCGACGCGACAGCGGCCTGGAGGGCCGGCTCCTCCACATCAGCCAACACGACTTTCATGCCCTCCTCGGCGAGCCGGGTCGCCAAACCGAAGCCAATCCCGCTGGCCGCACCCGTCACCACGGCCACTTTCCCCGCGAAGTCCCGCATTCCGTCATTATGTAGGCGCATGGACCAAGCCCGACCGCCTGACGCATACCTCGATCTTCTCGAACGGCCGCTGTTCGCCCATTTCGCCACCGTCGCCGCCGATGGCACACCGCGAGTCAATCCGATGTGGTTCCTCTGGGACAGTGAGGCGGGCGTGCTGAAGTTGACTCATACCAGCGAGCGACACAACTTCCGCTACCTGCAGCAGAATCCAAATGTCGCGTTCTCGATCGTCGATCCCGATAACCAGTACCGCTACATTCAGCTGCGCGGTGTCATCGACAAGTCCGAACCGGACCCGACTGGCGCCTTCTACCAGAAGCTGCAGCAGCGGTACCGAGGCCACACGAGCGACGTCAAAGACCGCGCTGTGCGGGTCATCTTCACGGTGCGGCCGACCGCGTTCAAGGTCCGCGGGTGACGTTCGCGGCCGACACGCTCAGCGGCTGGGAGCAGGCGCCCGAAATCGAGATCGAAACGTCGCGCGGGGCAGGTGCGGCGGTGCACAAGACCACCATCTGGATCGTCGTCTCGGGCAATCAGGCATACGTGCGGTCGGTGCGTGGGCCGGCGGGCCGCTGGTACCGCGAGTTGATGGCCAACCCGTTCGGGGCGGTCCATCTGGCGGGCAAACGCGTCGCGGTGCGGGCGGTGCCGGCGGCGGACGCCACGACGATCAGACACGTCAGCGAAGCGTTAGACACGAAGTACCGCGAGCGGTGGGCTGGGCCAACCGCGGCGATGCTGCGAGATGATGTGCTGCCGACGACCTTGCGGCTGGAGCCCGTTGGCCCAGGATGACGTCTGTTCTGGCGGCACTCGCTGCCTTCGAGCCGCGCCACGACGAGGAAGCCGCCGATGTGGCCCGTTTGCGCGAGCTAGCGACGCAGCGGGATCCCTGGCCGCGATCGCTGTTTCCGCTGCACGCGACCGGGTCGGCCATCATCGTTGACCCGGCGGGTCGGCGGGTGCTGTTGCGGTGGCATCAGCGACAGCAGGCCTGGCTGCAGGTTGGCGGGCATGGCGACCCTGGGGAGAGCGACCCGCTCACCGTCGCGTTGCGCGAAGGTGCCGAGGAGACGGGGCTGGCGGATCTGCAGCCGTGGCCGGATGCGGGGCAGCCTGTGGCGATCCAGGTCACGGTTGTGCCGGTGGCGGCGGGAAAAGGCGAGCCAGCGCACGAACATGCGGACATTCGGTATGCGCTGGCAACGACGACCCCGGACGGGATAACGCCAGAATCGGACACAGCGCAGCTCGAGTGGCTGAGCGTCGAGGACGCGCTGGCCAGAGCGACCGACGAGAACCTGCGCATCGGTCTGCGGCGCGTCGCAGAGCTACTGGAGCGCTCGCGCAGCTCTTACACACCACGGGCGTGAGCCTTCCCGATCCAGGCCAAACAGCCTGCGACGCATCGTCGAGCGCTCAGTGGAGCGCTCGGGCAGGTCAACACACCACGGCTAGGTGAGGTTCACGATCCAAGGCGAAACAGCTACTAAATGAGTAATGTGGTCTGACGGCTCAGCCTTTGAGCTGCGCGTAGGACGCGGCTAGCTCATCTTTGATCTGGTTGCCGCCGTTGGTGCGCCACTCCTGGACCAGGGTGTCAAACTCAGACATCGCACGGCGGCCGGCGATGATGTCTTGCGCGCCGCCACCGATCGCTTCCAACAGAATCGAGCCTTTGGACGCGAACGTCGACGAAAACGTGCCAATCGACGCATCCTCAACCCCCACAGGGCCGAGGATCCGTTCATAGCCCTGGATCGTGGCTATCGAATCCGGCTCCTGTGGCGAGTACCACACCTCCGCTCCGCCGACCGTGTTGGTCGACGACGTCAAGCTGCCCCAGGCAAGAATCTCGGCTCGACCCTGCTCGGTGATTTGCGGGTTACCGCGATCGTCAAAATTGAAGTCGGTGCCTTCGACTCCATACCGCAGCAGGTGACCTTCGACACTGCCGAACGGCGCGGCGAAAAAGTTCAGCAGGCGCAGCATCTCGCGTACCCGCGCATCGTCCGCTTTCTTGACCAGTGCCATGCCAAAATTTGGCCGCCCGAAGTAGTAGTGCGGGGGCGATTTGCCATCAGCCGCAAACGGCGGGACCATGGTGATATGCGACGGCGGGTCCATCTGAACC
>DASYKL010000107.1:0-4793 GCA_035995405.1 Chloroflexota bacterium | reverse complement strand
AAGATCGGTGTCAAGACCAACCTCAAACCACTTGACCCACCGACCTTCACCAGCCAGGGCAATGGGATCAATCCAACCTACAACGGCATGCGCCTGAGCGCCGGTGCATTCGCCCAGTTGTACGAGGCATCGTCGCTGTCCGTGTTGAGCCGCACCTTCGGCTACGCATCGAACCTGGCCGGCTACTATGACGACACGTTCAAGGAGCTCGTCACGGCCTCGTCGACTGAACCCGATGCCGCCAAGCGCAAGCAGTTGTACGCGCAGTACAGCGACTATTTGCTGGACGCGGCGTACGGACAGGTCATCTGCCCGTACTGCGATATCGATCTGATGCGGCCGAATGTGAATGGCCTGCGCTGGACGCTCGCAACGAATGTGCCTATGTACGAGATCTGGCTCGCGTGAACGCCGATGTTTGATGTCGCTGATCCACGCGGCAGCTTGACCAGCCTGACGGTCGCTACGCCGAAAGGTCAGGCCGCGGCGGCCGACTACGTTGAGTTTTTCAAGTTTCCGCCGGCCGACACAAGCGCCGCCGCGCGCACCTGGCTGGCGCGCGGCCAGAATTTCGTGCTCGCTTACACCGAAGCCGAAGCCGGTGCGACCCTCGGCCGCGATGCCCAAGTCGACGAATACATGGTCTTACTGCCGGACAGGGCAAGCCGGGTTGAAATCAGCACGCCCGCCGAAAAGGTCGTGGTCAACGGTCAGTCGGTCGTCTTCGTCCCACCAGGGAAAAGCATGATCGAGGTGCAGCAAGGCGGCCGCTTCATCCGCGTGTTCTCACATCCCGCGACTGAACTCGCTGCGCAGTGCTCCAATGCGGCCTCATACGCGCAGCGGCACCCCAACGTCGCACCGCTCGAGCCGTGGCCGGACCCACCAGGTGGGTTCCGCGTCCGACCGTACAGCCTCGACGTGCCGGCCGATCCGAGCCGATTCGGGCGCATTTTCCGCGGCACAACCATGATGGTGAACTGGAGCCCGCCGCGCCAGGGTCCGCGAGACACGACGAAGATGTCGCCGCATGCCCATGCCGACTTCGAGCAATGCTCGCTGGTTATCGCAGGCGAGTTCGTCCACCACCTGCGCTGGCCGTGGACGACCACTCTGGCGGAGTGGCGAGAGGACGAACACGTTCACGTTGGCAGCCCGTCCATTGCGATCATCCCGCCGCCGACGATTCACACGAGTCAGGCGCTGGGCAGTGGCGAGAACCTGCTGATCGACATCTTCTGTCCGCCACGTGTGGATTTCTCCGAAAAGCCTGGCTGGGTACTGAACGCGGCCGACTATCCGCTGCCCAAGGAGCGCACGTGATCACCATCGAAGCGGGCGAACGCCAGTACGAGCTGGTCGAGAACTGGGGCACGTTGCCGGCCGGCTGGGAATGGGGCCAGGTGGCAGGCGTCGCGTGCGATTCGAAAGACCAGGTGCACGTGTATACCCGGACCGAGCACCCCTACATGGTTTTTGACAGGTCCGGAACGATGTTGTCGTGCGGCGGCGAGGGCGGCAAGTTTGACACCGCCCACAGCCTGTACATCGACCCCGTGGACTCTGTCTTCGTACTCAGCCACAAGGGGCACTTCATCATGAAGTTCGACGCCGGTGGCCAACTCCAACTCACGTTGGGAGAGCGCGGCAAACCGGCCGACACCGGGTTCACGAAAGAAGGCCGGGTGCCGGCGTCACCGTGGGCTTCCGGTGGCGGGTTGCCGATCACCAATGGCGTCGGGCACGGTGGTCCGCCGTTCTATGAGCCGACCGATGTGGCCGTGGCCAACAACGGCGACATCTTCGTTTCTGACGGTTATCGAAACAGCCGTGTCCACAAGTTCTCCGCGGATGGCGAGCTGATCACGTCGTGGGGTGAGCCGGGCCACGCCAGGGATCTGCGCAACACGACCTCCGGCCCGGGCCTGTTCCATACTCCGCACGGCATCTGGGTCGAGGGCGACCGCGTCTATGTGCTCGATCGCGAGAACAACCGCATTCAGGTTTTCACGACCGACGGTGGCTTCTTGACGATGTGGACGCATCTCGAACGTCCCACCGATATGTACGTCGACCGCTCCGGCATCGCGTATGTCTCCGAGCTAGAGGACCACGTCAGCATTCTCGACCTCGACGGCAACCTGATCGGCCGATTTGGAAGCGAGCGCAGCCACGCGCCAGGCAAGTTCTGGGGGCCGCATGCGCTGTGGGCCGACTCGAGCGGCGACCTGTACGTAGCCGAGGTGCTCGAAGGACAGCGGGTGCAGAAGTTCGCGCGCACAAAGTGAGACCGGTAGGAATTCCGGGTCGGGGGAGCCTGCGGCCCCCCGCCGCCAGTCGCTGCTCCGCTCGTACCTCGCTGCGCGCTCCTTCCCGCGGCGACCCCCCGCTTAAGGTCTGTGGCGTTCTGGGGATCCTCGACTCGCTGGGCCTTGGCCGGCGCGCTTCGCGCATGGGAGTTGCGCGTCTCAGTCGGCCAGGGAACTCGCAACGGGGCGCACATTGAGCGCGCCGATTCGCTTCGGTTTGCAGGCGGCGCGGACGACGGATCCGGAGGAGTGGCTCGCGCTCGCGCGGCGGGCCGAAGCGGATGGCTACGCGTCGTTCATGGTGCCCGACCATCTGCCACGCCTGTCCACGTTTCCGGCGCTTATGGCCGCGGCCGCGGTGACGTCGCGGATCACTCTGACGACCTATGTCCTGAATCAGGACTTCCGGCCGCCGGGCATTCTGAGCCAGGAAGCCGCGTCCGTGCACCTGTTGACGGGCGGCCGGCTGGAGCTTGGCCTCGGTGCCGGCTGGGCGGAGCACGAGTACCGTCAGGCCGGGCTCCAGTTCGACAGCGCGCGGGTGCGGGTCGAACGATTCGACGAGTACCTCCAGGTCGTGCGCGGTCTGCTGCACGCCGATGCGCCGTTCTCGTTTGCCGGCCGCTGGTTCACGGTCTGCGACTTTCCGCCATTACCGCGTAAGGCCGAGTACGGCGTGCCGCCGATCCTGGTGGGCGGTGGCTCACCGAAGGTGCTGGCTAGCGCGGCGCGCTACGCCGACGTGATCAGCCTGTCCACACGCGCCACGCCTGACAGCCGCATCGACACGCCTAACCTGACGCTGGCGGCCGTCGAAGCCAAAATGGCGGCAATTCGGGCCGCCGCGGGCGACCGCCTGGCGAACATCATGCTCAACATGACCGTCCGCGAGGTGCGCGTTGCCAACGATCGACAGGCCGCCGCCACCGCGTTGCTAGCCGAATGGCGGGCTGGCCAGATGATGGCCAACACCGAAGGGTTGTCGGTGCAGGATGTGCTGGATTCGCCGCACGTCGCCATCGGTACCGTCTCGCAGATCGTCGAGCAATTCGAAGCTCAGCGCGACCAATGGGGCATCACGTACTTCGAGGTGAGCAGCAGCGACGCCGACGCCATCGCCCCGGTCGTAGCCCGCCTGGCCGCCTGAGCCACGCGCCACCTCAGGCGTCCAGCCACGTGTCTGTCAGCGACCACACGCTGTTGCGACGGTGGCCAATGTTCTTCACTTTTGCCGTTGCCAGAATGCGATCGATATTGCCGGCGACGGGCATCTCGAACGCCTGGTCCAGCACGTAATCGTTTATCTGCGCATACAGGGCTTTGCGCTTTGCGGCGTCGGGCTCCGTCGCGGCGGTGTTCACCAATTCTGCATAGCGCGGCTCTTTGAACCCCGCGTTGTTGCCACCGACATTGGCGCTTGCGCCTGAAGTGAACAGGCTGATCGGATCCATATTGGCCCAGCTGTCGCCGAGCGTGTACAGGCCCTTATAGGTCTGGTTGTGGATCGAATCGAACAACGCCGTCAGCTCGAGCTGTTTGAGTGTCAGCTTGACGCCGATTTTGGCCAGGTCGCTCTGATACACCTGGCCCATCAGCGCATATTCGGGCAGCGTATTGGCGTACACGAAGTCAAGCTCGAGGTTGCTGACGCCGGCCTGTGCCAACAACGCTCTGGCTTTGTCCAGATCGAACAGAAAGGTCGCATCCTTGGTGGCGTCGTACGCTGGTGACGACGTCGGCCACGGTAACGAGCGCGGCGCGGTGATCCCGGCGAGAATGGTCTCGGCGATGCGCTTGCGATCGATCGCGTAGCTCAACCCCTGGCGCACGATCTTGTTGTCCAGGGGTGCGATGGTGACGTTCGGCTGGAACTGGTGAAACGTCCCCGCGTTGGGCATCAGCACCGCCTGATAACTGGTGTTGCTTTTGAGCCGGTTGAACTCCGTGATTGAGGGACCGGCGACCAGATCGAGCGAACCCGCTTCGAGCTGCGCCGTCATGGACGCGTCGTCGCGGGCGATGCTGATCATGATCTCGTCGAGGTACGGCCGACCCGTCTGCCAATAGCTCTTGTTGCGCGTATAGCGCAAGCGGTCGCCTGGAACCCATTCCGCGAGCTGAAAAGGACCGGTGCCGACTGCTTTGCTCTTGCTGTCGGGCCCGTCCTGGGTAACTTTGTCGACGATGTTCAGCACCTGCAGCCAGTCGAAAATTGCCGGCCAGGGCTGTTTCGATTTGACCATGACGGTGTACTTGTCGGCCGCTTCGAACGTCGTATCGGGCGGAACGAAGCCAGTCAGGATGCCCGCCGTGATCTTGCGATCGAGGGCGCGGTTCATGTTGTAAACGACGTCGTCGCCGGTGAGCTCGCGACCGCTGTGGAAGCTGACGCCTTTGCGCAGGTTGAGCGTAAGCTGGCGGGCGTCAGCGCTCTGCTCCCAGGTTTCGGCGAGCATCGGCTGGACTTTGAGGTTGTCGTCGTAG
>DASYKL010000106.1:0-4732 GCA_035995405.1 Chloroflexota bacterium | reverse complement strand
GCCGCGCCTTCTTCGCCGCCGCCCGATAGGCGTCCTCGCCGGCCGTGTCGCTGACCGCCGCGGTTGCCTCCGTCGCGGCCGCCGAATCGATCCCCAGGTGGCGCAGCTCAGCTCGCAGCAGGCGTGCCCCACGGGGCTTGAACGTCTGCCGCTGATCGAGCCAGTAGCGTGTGAATTCGGTGTCGTCGACGACGCCATGCTGCCGCAGCCGCACGAGCACGCCCTCCACATCGGCTTCCTCGACACCCGCCCGGCGCAGTCGCCGGCGAACTTCCATCTCGCTGCGCGGCCGCTGCGCCAGGAACCGCAGCGCCAGATCGAACGGACTGGCCGGCGGTACTGGTGGCCCCGCACGCCTGGCCACGCGGCCTGCTGTGGTGGCACTCATGGACCTAGAAAGTTGCGGCGAGATCCACCTCCTCCAGAGCCACCTTGCCATTCGCGACTGGCGCGGCAGTGACCCCATTGGGATCGACCAGCATCTGCTGACGAATCAGCCGCTCGATTTCCTTCCCCATCTCCTTGTTCTTCTTCAAGAACTCGCGCGCATTCTCCCGACCCTGGCCCAACCGCGTGTCGCCATACGAGAAGAACGAGCCCGTCTTCTTGATCAGGCCCAGCTCGACGGCCATATCGATCAGGCCGCCCTCCTTGGAGATGCCCTCGTTGTACATGATGTCGAATTCGGCAATCTTGAACGGCGGCGCGACTTTGTTCTTGACGACCTTGACCTTGACGCGGCTGCCGACCACGTCGGTGCCCTGCTTGATCGAGTCGATCCGCCGCACGTCGAGCCGCACCGAAGCGTAGAACTTCAACGCCCGGCCGCCTGGCGTCACCTCGGGGTTGCCGAACATCACCCCCACTTTTTCACGCAGCTGATTGGTGAAAATCAACGACGTGCGGCTGCGGTTGATCGACCCCGTCAGCTTTCTCAGCGCCTGCGACATCAAACGAGCCTGTAACCCAACATGGGTATCGCCCATTTCGCCTTCCAGCTCCGCGCGCGGCACCAGCGCCGCCACCGAGTCGATCGCCACCACGTCGAACGCCGCCGAGCGGACCAGCGCCTCGGCAATCTCGAGCGCCTGCTCGGCCGAGTCGGGCTGCGAGATGAACAGGTTGGCCACATCCACGCCGACTTTGCTGGCATACGACGGATCGAGCGCATGCTCGGCGTCGATGATCGCGCACGTCCCACCCATGCGCTGCGCTTCGGCAATGATGTGCTGGACCAGCGTCGTCTTTCCTGACGACTCGGGACCGAACACTTCGATGCAGCGACCGCGCGGCACGCCACCCACACCGAGGGCGATGTCGAGCGCGATCGAGCCGGTCGGAATCGCATCGACCGCCATCCGCTGTTGGGCTTCGCCCAACTTCATGATGGCTCCCTTTCCGAACTGCTTTTCGATTTGCGAAATGACGTTTTCGATTGCCTTCGCCTTGTCGGCTTCAGCCATGACCACTCCTCTGCCCGGGCCTTGCTCGGACGGCTCGTTGAGTTCGGTTTTGGTGTGTCTCAGATCCCCTGAATACAGCCCAGTTTAGCACACATGTTCGACATATTTTTTGGTCTTAGCCGTCAAGTAGCTCGTGGGCTAACCGTACCGCCGCTTGGGCGCTCTGTTCCCGATTCGATACTCGATCGCCCTGCCAGACGTGCCGCCGCACCAGCGTCCGCTCGGCGCTGACCGCCGCCACAAACGCCAGGCCGACCGATTTCGTCGGCGTGGCGCCGCCTGGTCCGGCGATGCCGGTCGTCGCCAGCCCGACCGTCGCCGCCGTGACTCGCCGCACCCCGCTCGCCATCGCCTCCGCCACCTCGGCGCTGACCGCACCATGCTGCTGCAACAACTGCGCCGGCACACCCAGTACGCCGCGCTTCACATCGTCGTGATAGGCGATCACGCCGCCGAGCACGACCGCGCTGCTGCCTGGCGGGGCCGTCAAGCCGGCCAGCAGCACGCCGCCCGTGTCACCTTCGGCCACTGCCAGCGTCCAACCGCGTCTGGCGAATGCCTGGAGCAGGTCTTTCACAGGGCCAGCATACGGACGGGGCGTCACGGGCCGCGTCACGGGCGGCGTCACGCCGGGGGCAAAATGGAGGAAAAGGGGACCAAAAAGGACCAAAAAGCGCCAAACGACGTCGTGGCGTCGTTCAGACCCGGCGAGCCAGCAGGTCGTACGCCAGCGCCCGCTCGATCCTGACCCGCGCGAACTCGCCCACCGCCAGATCCTCAGCCTTCACCAGTACCAGACCATCAACCTCCGGCGCATCGCGGAACGATCGCCCAGCGAACCAGGCCGAGCCAGCTTCAGGCCGACCCTCAATCAACACGTCCAGCTCCTGACCAATCAGCCGCTTGTTCGACGCCACCGTCACATCCCGCGCCGCCGCCATCAACCGGCCACGCCGCCGCCGCTTTTCGACCTCCGGCACCCGCTCAGCCAACCCGAACGCGGCCGTGCCTTCCTCATCTGAATACGTAAACACGCCGACCCGGTCGAATTTCAAACGTTGCACGCTTGCTACTAGCGAGCCGAACTCGTCCTCGGTTTCACCAGGAAAGCCGACGATGAACGTCGTCCGCAACACCAATCCAGGCACCCGGTCGCGCATCCAGCCGATCAGATCGTCAGTATCCCGATGCGGCCGCCGCATGCGCGCCAGCGTCCACGGGTGGGTGTGCTGCAGCGGCATGTCGAGATACGGCACGACCTGGACGCGTTCGCGCAGGACGCTCAGAAAACGCTCCGTGATATGCCGCGGATAGGCGTACATGATCCTGATCCAGGGCAGCGTCGGGTAAGTGTCGGTGATCTGTTCGAGCAGCCTCGCCAGACCATCGGGCTGACCGAGATCATGGCCGTAGCGCGTCGTGTCCTGGCCGACGAGCACCACCTCGCGCACATCTTGCTCGAGCAGCTGCCCGATCTCGCGCAGGATCAGCTCGGCCGGCTTGCTGCGATGGTTCCCCTTCATGAACGGGATGGCGCAGAACGCGCAGCGCTGGTCGCAGCCATCGCTGATCTTGACATAGGCGCTCGCGCCGGTGGCTTTGCGCGTCGCGATCTCCAGATCCAATTCGCCCGCCGGCGCGAGCTCCATCAGACTCAGCGAGCTGCCGGGCGCGCGAGCTTCCTCGAGCTGCGAAACGACCGCCGGCAGCGAGGCCCAGTTGCGGGCGCCGATAAACGCGTCGATCGCCGGCAGCTCGCCGGCCAGATCGTGCGGATAGCGTTCGACCAGACAGCCCGTCGCGATCAGCTTCTGGTCGGCCCGTTTTTCAGCCCCGAGCTCGAGCAACGTGTCGATCGATTCCTGCTTGGCCGACTCGATGAAGCCACACGTGTTGACGATCAGCAGATCGGCCTGTTGCGGCGTCGCCGCGCGCCGATGGCCAGAAGCCAGCAACAGCTGCTCCATGGCTTCGGAATCGACCGTGTTCTTCGCACACCCCAGCGAGGTCAGAAAAAAGCTCCGCGGGGTCGACTGCCCGACCGCCGTCGCTCCCGCCAACGGTGTCGCGAGCGTCGCGTCGGCGACCGTGTCGCCCGGTTGACTGAGCGTCGCCAGCGCCAGATCGGCCGCCGTGGCGGGGGCGCGGTCTACCGGCGCCACGTCAGCTCCACGGGGTCGGGCGCGCTGGGCGGAGTCTGGCGGACGTTGTTGACGCTGATATCGAGTGCTGAACCGTTGCTGGCGCGCATGATGACGGAGTCCTTGGCCAGCGGAAGGCTACGCTGGGTATTGGCCGCGAGAATCTCGGCCACGACCTGTTTCCCGTCGACGGCAGCCTCGACATAGACGCGGGCGGTGGTCCGAAACTCTACCAATATTCCGTCGATCACCGGGGTTGGGGTAGGCAGCGGTGTCGGTTCGGGCGTCGGACTGCTCGTCGGACTCGGCGACGCCAGGGCAATCGGGAAAGGTGTGGGCAGACGGGCGCCGGTCGGCGTCGGCGTTATGGAGCGAACCGACCGCAGCGTCGTGTCGCCTTCGCGCAGGGTGTGCTGGACATCCTGGTACCAGTTCCAGGCGAAGCCGAGCAGGGCGATGAACAAGATGCTGCTCAACCCATACAGCACCGGCCGCAATGGAATCTGACGCGGGATCGGCACATGCGGCACGGCTGCCCGCAGCGTGGGACCGGACTCGCGCCGCGCCGCCGGCTGGTGCAGATCGACCATTGACTGCGGGTTGAGCCCCAGATACTCGGCGTAGCTCCTGAGAAAACCGCGCGTGTAGACGGGTGGCGGCAGGGCAGCCGCATCCTCAGCTTCGAGCGCTTCCAGGTAGCTCCGTCGGATGCGCGTATCGCGCGCCGCGTCGGCCAAAGACACGCCTTTGTCCAGACGGGCCTGGCGCAACGTTTCTCCGAGTGTCCACACGCTCGCCGCACTGTAACTGGGTCAGCGGTGGCGGGCAAATGAGCCAGTCGGCAGCGGGCGTGCGGCTGATCTGGCTCAGCCTCGACGTTTGCTGAGTAGCGCTTTGAGCTCATCGAGCGGGCGCGTATTGAGCACGTCGGCGGCGGTCAACCAGCCGCGCCGTGCGCTGCCGACGCCGAACTGCATGAACTCGAGCTCCTTTGTCGAGTGGGCGTCACTGCTGATGGTGAACCGTGCGCCCAGCTGCAACGCGCGGCGAGCCCAGGTGCCGTTCAGATCGAGCCGGTCGGGGGTCGCGTTCAGCTCGAGGGCGCAGCCCGCGCGGGCCGCTTGCTCG
>DASYKL010000105.1:0-5572 GCA_035995405.1 Chloroflexota bacterium | reverse complement strand
GCTGGCGTGCTCTTTGAGGGCGGGATGCCGCGATGCTTGAGCGAACCAGGCGACGGCGCCATCGTAGTCAGCCAGCCGTAGAGACAGCTCGCCGCACAGGTATTGGATGCGGAGTTCTTCTTTGGCGCCACCGAGATCCGCTTCCGAATAGGCCGTGCTGTAGTGTCCGAGCGCCCGGGCGAGCCACGTTCGCTCCGTGTCCACATCGCCTCGCTCACGCGCCGTCCAGGCCAGACGATGGGTGATTGCAGCGAGTCGAACGTGGGACTGGGCGCGCATGGTGTACAGCGCCAGGGCTAGCTCGAGGCCTTTCTGGCGGAGCTCGAACGTACGATCGACATTGAACTCCGGGACGTTGCCATCCCAGTCGGCCACGACCTGTTCAACCGTTGGCGCAACTTGCATCTGGTGTGCCTCGTTCAGCTCCGCGAAGTCCGCCGGCAAAGCCGCGTACAGATCGTTCGGACAGACCCACAGCTCGAAGTCGTACGGGTTATGCGCGCTGCGGTAGATATTGTGGAAATCAGTCTCGCGTTCAGCGGGCTGATCCTTTCGCGGGTGCACCGTGAGTGCCGAGAACAGCGTCCCGCACGACGGGCACTCCACCGACTTGGGATAAACCAGGGTGGAGTCATGGGCCGGCACCGGCAGGCCCGGACTGCCCTCAGCAGACGGCAGGGTCAATGTCGGCAGGTCCTGGGCAGGCTCTGCCAGCACGTTGAGCCCAACTCTAGAGACCATCTGTTCGATCGTCTCATCGGATAAGTCGGTGCGATCGCGAAGCGCACTGGTGATGATGCGCAATATGGGCTGGTGTTGCTGCGCGAGCTTTGGCAGCTCACTGGCCGGGATTTCGAGGACCTGACTCGACTCGATCGCCTGAACCGTGGCTGAGCGACGCCTGCGCAGAATGGGTCCGAGCTCGCCGATGACGCCGCCGACGGCGACGGTCGCCAACTCGACATCTTTGCGAAGGGTGGTCAAATCGCGGCGATACACGCGCAGGCTACCGGTCAAGATGACATAGATCGCGTCGGCATCGTCGCCTTCGCGCATCAGCACTTCGCCGGTGATGAGCTTGCGAACCTTGAGCGGTTTGGCCAGGCTAAGCGGTCGATCGAGTGTTCGCGAGGGGGCGCCATGCAGCATCGGGACGTGCTCAAAGTATCGGCAGCAACGCAACTATCTTTACCCAAGTTTCGGTGCTGGAGCAGGTCAACCGTCCATACTGGTGCTTCTTGTGACGTCCAGAACAAGTCGGCGGAACCATCGCGTCGCGCGGGCTCGGAATACGCCACGGCCGCGAGCCGGTCGAGGGGCCTGGCTTGCCCCGCCGATCGGTATCGCCGTGATCGTTGCGCTCGCGTTCGCCGCATCGCGCGCCCAGGCGACAACCGAAATCTTTGTCGTCGCGTCACTGGTGTTCACCGTGTGCGAAGGCCTCGTGCTGGCGATCGTCGGCTGGATGTGGAGTCCCCGCGGTGTCGTAGCGTCGATCGTCGCCGCGGCCCTAACAGCTGCCCTGGCCGCGCCCGCGCGTTGGCAGGTGGCGAGTACATTCCAGCCCGTCCAGCCGATCGATCTGGTCATGGACCTTTTGCTGTCGGTCGCCTGGGGTGCGCTCGCCGGGCTGGCCGGCGCGACCATTCTGCGGGCCAAGCTTGGGGCGCTGATGCACACTGATCGAGAGCGGTTCCCCGAAGGTAAAGGGACGCCGTAACTCAAGTTTGGCCGAGTGTCGTCGATAGTTTCCCATGCGTGCTCGAACACAAATCGGGTCAACAAGGGGCGCGCTGAAGGAGCTGGAGCACGTGATCGGTTGGTTCAAAAATCGGCGGATGCAGACTAAATTGTGGGTGACGTTCGGCATCGCCGGAGTCGCGATGGGCGGTCTCGTGATCGTCGCTGTGACGACGTTCAGCGCGACCGCCGCTGGCACGCGTCAGCTCGCGGATCGTGATGGCGCCGCGCAGCGCGTCACGGCGCAGATGGTCGCCGCGTTCTACCAGCTCGATGGCGCGCTCAACATGTATCTGCTCGTGCCGGATCGCCAGTCGCAGCCCGCGCTCGACTCGCGCTCGACTTACTTGAGTGGCGTGGCACGGTTTGCTGACGCCCGCGCGCAACTCACCCCACTCCTGGCTGGCGTGGAGGAAACCGCCTTAGCGGACAAGATCGACACCAACTTTGCTGGGTATCGCCGGTTTGTGGCGACGGTCGACGCCGCCGTCGGGGTTGGCGATCTGGACGCCGCCGTTCAGGCGCAGACGATCGACAACAATGACGTGAGCAACGCCCTGATGGACGCGCTCGATACACTTGCGACCCGTCAGCGCGACCAAAGCGCCGCTTCGGCGGATCGCGTCGTCGGAGAAGCCCAAGCAGGCAGCCGCGTGATCCTGATCGCCGGCGTGCTGGCGGTGTTGCTCGGGCTGGTCGCCACTACTGCCCTGAGCAAGCTCTTGAGCGGCGAGGTCCGCAAGGTCTCCCGCGCCACCAGGCGTCTGGCACTGGGCGACGTCGCGGAGCCCGTGGACGTTCACAGCACCGATGAGCTCGGCGAGATGGCCGACAACCTGCGCGCCGTGCAGAACTATCTGCGCCTGCACGCGGCTACCGCGCAGGCCATCGCCAGTGGCGATCTCACCATCGAAACCGTGCCCCAGTCGGACGATGACGTGCTCGGCCAATCGCTCCGCTCGATGACCTGCGGTATTCGCGAGCTCGTCGGCGAGCTGCGCACCTCCGCCGAGCGCGTGTCCGAGACGGCGAGCGGTCTGGAAAGCGCGGCGCAGCAAACTGGCGCCGTGGTCCAGCAGGTCGCTCAGGCGATGCAGAGCGTCGCGAGCGGCGCCAGCGACACCAGTGCGAACGCGACTGAGACACGCGAGGCGGTCACTCAGCTCAGCCAGGTCACTGATGGGATCGCGCGCGGGGCGGCCGATCAAGCCGAGCAAGTCAACGCCGGCTCGGCGGCGGCGCGGCGCATGGCCAGTGATGTCCAGGAGATCGCCCAGCGCGCTGACAGCGTTGCGGCGGCGACCCACCAGACGCGCGCTTCAGCCGAAAGCGGCGGGTTGGCAGTTCGCGACACCGCGGCGGCCATGGCTGAGATCAAAGCGGTGGTCGACGAGGCCGCGGACCATGTGCAACAGTTGGGCAAGCTCGGTCAGCGGATCGGCGCGGTTGTCGATACGATCGACGACATCGCCGAGCAAACGAATCTGCTGGCGTTGAACGCGGCGATCGAAGCCGCTCGCGCGGGCGAACACGGCAAAGGCTTTGCCGTTGTCGCGGATGAGGTGCGCAAACTCGCGGAGCGATCGGGTCGCGAGACCAAACAGATCGCCGAGCTTATTCGCCAGGTCCAGTCCGGGACGGAAGGCGCCGTCAGCGCCATGACCGTCGGGGCGCAGAAAGTCGTGCTCGGCTCGGAGCGCAGTCAGCAAGCGGCGCGCGCCCTGGCTGAGATCCTGGCCGCCGTCGAGACGACCGTCGGTCAGGTAAGCGAGATCGCCGATTCCGCGCGGCTCATGGCCAACGGCAGCAACGATGTGTCAGCCGCCATGGCCAGCATCAGCGCGGTCGTCGAAGAAAATACGGCCAGCACCGAGGAGATGGCGGCACGGACGGAGCAGCTGGCCGACGCGATTCGAGCCATCGCTGCGGTCGCGGAGGAGCAATCGGCTTCGACGGAAGAGGTGTCGGCGTCCGCCGAGGAGATGAGTGCATCCACCGAAGAGATGGGTGCCCAGGCGCAGGATCTGGCCGCTACGGCGCGACAGCTTGAAGCGCTCGTCGCTCGCTTTCACCTGTCGGCCAGCGCACAGCCAGCGGGCTCCGTGGTGCGACCTGTTTCGATCGCGCCACGCCGTCGGGCCGCTTAACGGCGCGACCGGTTGCGTATAGTTGGCAACGCGGTCGTCGAATCGACGGCCGCGTTTTGTCGATGCTGTCGAACCGCGGCTGGTCTTACTCGTCTTCCTCATCGAAGCGCCAGGGACGCGCCGCATACCGCCGCAGAACGCGCGCCGACCTGCTGCGCACAGGTCTGACTCAGGTCCTGCCGGTCGCCTTGACGCTGGCAATTGTGGGTGGCGTCAGCTGGTACCACTTCCTCTTCAGCGGCTTCACTATCCAGGGCGCGGTCGTCGACCAGGGCACGAGCCAGGCTCTGGCAGGTGCCTACGTCTGGGTCAACGCCAGCGGTACCGCGACAGACGCCGACGGTCACTTCAAGCTGGAGGGCGTCAAGCCACCCGAGCTCGTGCAAGCCGTCGCCGCCGGCCACCGTCCTGTCGGCACCCGCCAGCTCGACCCGAGCGCGTCGCTCGTCGTCGCCCTGGAGGCTGATTCCGCGGCACTGGCCGCCGCGGCTGCCACCCGTGTGGCCGTCGAGGCCGCGACGCCTGCTGCGACAGAGGCACCGCAGGTAGCGTTTGTCCCGCTGCCAACGCCGACTGCCGTGCCCGACCCGCGCCGGCCGCTGCTGCCCGAGCACCGCATCGTCGCCTACTACGGCAACCCCCTGGCCAAGCAGATGGGCATCCTGGGTGAGCTCCAGTCGGCCGACATGCTCAAAAAACTCGAGCAACAAGCAGCCCTGTACCAGGCCGCCGACCGCACCCGGACGGTCATTGCCGCCCTCGAGCTCGTCACGCCCGCTGCTCAAGGCGACCCCGGTGAGGACGGAACTTACCGGGCGCGCATGAAACCAGAGCTCATCGAGCAAGTGGCCAGCTGGGCCGAGTCGAACCATGGTTTGCTGATCCTCGACGTCCAGATCGGCCGCAGCACGGTGGCCGAAGAAGTGAACGTCCTGCTGCCCTATCTGCGGCGTCCCTACGTCCACCTGGCGCTCGACCCCGAGTTCGCCATGTTGCCCGGCAAAGTCCCTGGTCAGGTCGTCGGCACGATGGACGCCTCGGCGATCAACGGCGCCATCCAGACCCTGGCCGACGTGGTCCGCCAGGAAAACTTGCCACCCAAATTGCTGGTCGTGCATCGCTTCACCGAAAGCATGGTCACCAACGCCGCGGAGATCAGACCGGATCCCAATGTCCAGGTGATCGTCACCATGGATGGCTTTGGTGGGCCAGAGCTAAAACTGGCGCAATACAACGAATACGTCCATAACCAGCGCGTGCAGTTCGCGGGTATCAAACTCTTCTATCACCACGACGTGCCGCTGCTGTCGCCCAACGACGTAGTCGATCTGGACCCGTTTCCCGACCTGGTGATCTACCAGTAAGCCGAGCGCAATGCTCAGCCCCGCGGTGCCTGGAGCGTCTGCGGCTGGGGCGGCATCTGCTGGACCTTGAGCGGCAGCGACGCGATCGTCTGCTCGTCGACCAGCAAATGAAAGCGCAGCGTCATCGGCTGCTGAATCGGCAGACCACCCAGATCGGCATTGATGTTGATGGCCGACTCGTCACCAGGCCGATGGCCGGGCGGCTTGCCCAGCTCGAACGGCGTGATGATCAAGGGGTCGGGCCCGATCGGCCGCCGGTCGAGGTCGAGCGCGCGGATCCTGATCGTGTGCGGCTCGCCGAGCATGTGCCACGGAATCGAC
>DASYKL010000104.1:0-6763 GCA_035995405.1 Chloroflexota bacterium | reverse complement strand
AACACGGATGATGTGAGCGCCAACATCCGGGCGGTTGACCAGCTCGGGCGGATCACCATTCTCGTGTCCCACCGTTTCAGTACGGTGCGCATGGCTGACCTGATCGTGGTGCTCGACGGTGCCAGGGTGGTCGAGGTCGGCTCGCACGAGGCCTTGCTGGCGCAGGGCGGACAGTACGCCGAGCTGTACGGCATCCAGGCTGCCGCCTACCGACGCTGAGGGCGCGGCGCCTGGTGTACCTTCGGCGCGACGGCGAAAGCGGCGCTGAGGGCGCGGGGTCTGGGACACGTTTGGCGCGGCGGTGAAAGTGGCGTTGCGGGCCGTGGCGTGTGGCGGACTTTCGGCGTGGTGGCGAAAGCGGCCGGCTGAGGGGCGCGGCCCCTGGCGGACGTAGTGCGCGACGGGGAAGTGGCGCGTTGGGTGGCGCGGCGCACCGCGGACGTTCGGCGTGGCGAGGAAAGTGGCGCTAAGGGCGCGGGGTCTGAGAAAGGTTTCGGCGCGGTGGAGAAGTGGCAGTGCGGGGGGTGGCGCGTGGCGGAGAGTTTCGGCGTGGCGCGGCTGACGCGCAGTAGCCTACGTGACGTTGTGTTGCCGAGAATGCGACACTCTGCCGTTCCCCGCGCGGAGGCCTGAAGAGGGAAGTGATGTCCAACATGCGACTGCTACTGGCGTGCAACGCCATCCTGCTTGCCACGATTCTGGCGTGTTCACGCGCACCTGAGGCGCCGCCAACACCGACCGCGCCAGCCGCGGCCGCAGCCAAGCCGGCCCAACCGACCGTGCCCGCGGCGGCCGCGGCAGCGCCAACGACCCCGGCCACCAGTGCAGCGAAGCCCAGTGGGGCGCCGACAACGGCTCCAGCCGGCGCGGCGACACCGTCAGGCGCGCCGGCGGCGGCCAGTGTCCCCAAAGGCGGCGAGATTGTCGTCGGCAAGGACCAGGAAGGCCCTGGCCTTGACCCGGCCAAGAACCCCGCCTCGGCGGCCATCCGCATCTTCGACCTGATGTACAGCCGTCTGACGCGCCTTGATACGCAGATGCGGCCGCAGCCTGACCTAGCCGAGAAGTGGGAGATCTCGCCCGACGGCAAGACGTACACGTTCCATCTGCGCCCGAACGTCAACTTCCACAACGGCCGCGCGCTCACCTCGACCGACGTCAAATACACCTACGAACGGATCATCGACCCGGCCACGGCGTCCATCGCCAAGTCGTTCTTCGATCCGATCGACAAGATCGACGCGCCCGACCCGCAAACAGTCATGATCACGCTCAAGACGGCATACACGCCGTTCCTGGTGAACACGGCCGCGTCGTGGGCCGGCATCGTGGCCAAGGAGCTCGTCGACGCCAACGGCGGCGATCTCAACAAGGTGGATGCAGGCAGCGGACCGTTCGCACTGCAGGAATGGACGCCTGATACGAAGACCGTCTTGGCCCGCAACGCCGACTACTACATCCCCGGCCAGCCGGTTGTCGACAAGATCACCTATCTGGTCATGCCCGATGAGTCGGCGCGTATCGCCGCGCTGCGCACCGGCAATATCCAGTTCACCGTGCTCACCGCGGCTGGCTTCGAGACGCTCAAGAACGACACGTCGATAAAAGCGATCGAAGGTCCAACCCTCAGCTATTTCTATCTCGGCATGAACGTCAACAAACCGCCGTTTGACAAGCCACAGGTGCGGCAGGCGATCAGCTATGCGGTCGATCGCAACGAGATCATTTCGAGCGTGTTTCGCGGACACGCGCGGTTGACCGGGCCGGTGCCTTCGGCGATGGCGGACTGGGCAGTCGATCCGACGCAATTCGACACCTACAAGACGAATATCGACAAAGCCAAGCAGTTGATGGCCGACGCGGGGGTGAGCAACGTCAAGACGACGATGAGTGCGATCTCGTCGCTGCCAGCGCAAGTTGACGCGGCCCAGGTGATTCGGTCGCAGCTGTTGAAGATTGGCATCGATGCGGAGGTCACGCCGCTCGAGACAGGTGTGTATGTGGACACCTGGCGCAAGAAGGGTATGGAGTTGATGGTGGGCGGCAACGGATCTGGGACCAACCCGGACCGCGCGGTGTGCTTCTTCTTCTGCACGGACGGGTCGGCGAACGTCTGGAACTACTCCAACCCGACGGTTGACAGTGCGGGTGTGGAGGCCCGCTCGGCGACGGATACCGCGAAAGCGAAATCGCTGTATGACGCGGCGCAGAAGACGATCGTCGATGATGCGCCGAACCTGTTTCTGGCGAACCAGAATCAGTTCCTGGCGTATTCGCCGAAGCTGGTCAACTTCACCCCGATGCCAGATGAGACGTGGCAGGGCTTGATCACGACGGGGGTCCAGCCGTAGGCCGCGGCGGTTTTCTGAGAGCGCGGCGGTTCGGAGTGAACCGCCTCGTCGCGCGCGCTCGGCCCGAGACGGCGGCGCGAGGGCGGTGACGCAGTACGTCTTGCGGCGGGTTGTGGCAATGGTTCCGGTTCTGTTCGGGATCAGCTTGCTGGTGTTTTCGCTTGTCCACCTGATTCCAGGCGATGTCGCCCAGATCTTGCTTGGCACGCAGGCTACTGACCAGCAGATCGAGACGCTCAGACGGACCTATGGGTTGGATCGGCCGTTGCCGATCCAGTATCTCGATTGGCTCAGCCATATCATCCAGGGCGACTTTGGGGTCTCCTTTCGCACCAGCCGACCGGTTCTGCCGGACCTGGTCAGCCGCTTTGGCGTGACCGTGCAGCTGACGTTGCTGTCGATGTTGATCGCACTTGTGGTGGCCGTGCCATTAGGAGTCGCCTCGGCGGCCAATCGCGGCCGGGGGTCTGACGCTGTCGCTCGGGTAGTCGCACTCCTGGGGTTGAGCGTGCCCAACTTCTGGCTGGGCACTATGCTCATTTTGTTTGTGTCGCTGGTTCTGCACTGGCTGCCACCGGTCGGTTTCGTCAGTCTGTTGGACAACCCATGGCTTGGCCTCCAGACGTTGATCCTGCCATCGCTGGCGCTCGGCACGGCAGTCGCGGCGTTCATCATGCGGATGGTGCGCTCCAGCTTGCTGGAAGTTCTGCGCCAGGATTACATCCGCACGGCGCACGCCAAGGGTTTGCGCGAAGGGGTCGTCCTGTATCGCCACGCGTTGAAGAACGCGTTTATTCCTGTGCTCACGGTGATCGGGGTGCAGGTCGGGTATTTACTCGGCGGCGCGGTGATCATCGAGTCGATCTTTTCGCTCCCGGGGATGGGTCGTTTTTTGCTCGATAGCATCAACAGCCGCGACTACTCGATTGTGCAAGGCGGAGTGTTGTTCATCGCGTTGACCTTCAGTGTGGTGAATTTGTCCGTGGACCTGGTGTATGGCTGGCTCGACCCCCGCATCCGATACTAGGAGCCAGTTCCTGCGCCGGTTCCGCCGCAACTGGATTGGCATGGCCGGGGCGATTGTCGTGCTGCTGTGCGTGGTGGTGGCGATTTTTGCTCCAGTCCTGGCGCCGTACGGACCGGAGGAGACCCACCCAAACTGGAAGCTGTACGGCCCAAATGAGTTTTTCCTGATGGGTACGGATGAGTTCGGACGGGATATTCTCAGCCGCATCATTTTTGGCGCACGTATTTCGCTGCAGGTCGGATTGATTTCAGTGAGTCTCGCGTTGGTGCTGGGTGCATCGGCTGGTCTGGTGGCTGGTTTTTTCGGTGGCTGGGCGGATGCAGTGATCATGCGCAGCATGGACGTGTTGTTCGCGTTTCCAGCAATTTTGCTGGCGATTGCGATTCTGGCGGTGCTCGGCACAGGTATCGCCAATGCGATGCTAGCTATTGGCATCGTCTACGCACCGTCCTTTGCGCGGCTCGCCCGGGCGAGCGTGCTGTCGCTCAAAGAGATGGAGTTTGTGCAGGCGGCGCGGATTTTGGGGTTGGGACCGCTTGCCTTGCTGGTGCGTCACGTGGTGCCGAACACGCTGGCGCCGATGATTGTCCAGACGAGCTTCAGCTTGTCGACGGCGATTTTGACGGAGGCGGCGCTGAGTTTTCTCGGGCTGGGGACACCGCCATCGGTGCCGTCATGGGGTTCGATGCTGAGCGCCAGTCGGCGCTATGTGGAGCTCGATCCCTGGCCGGCCATCTTCCCGGGGCTGGCGATCATGCTGCTGGTGCTGGGGTTCAATTTGTTTGGCGACGGGTTAAGGGATGTGCTCGATCCGCGCCTACGGGCGGGAGACTGACATGACCGTTGACGAGCGGCGGCTGGAGGCGGCACACGCGTTTTTGCAGCGCGGGGTTGACGATGGTGCCTTTGGCGGGGCGGTGGCACTGGTCGATTACCAGGGGCAGACGGTGGCGCACTGGGCCGTGGGCTACGCGGAGAAGGAACCACATGAACGACCGATGCTGCGCGATTCCATTTTTGATCTGGCGTCGCTGACGAAACCGGTTGCTGGTGCCTCTGCGGCGCTGCTGTTGCTGGAGGACGGGGTCTGGAGCCTGGATGATGCGGTGGCGCGGTTTCTTCCAGAGTTCGGCGTACACGGCAAACAGGAGATCACGCTGCGGCACTTGCTGACGCATTCGTCGGGGATCTCTGGTTGGGCGGCGACCTATTGCTCCGCACGTGAACCGCGGCAGGCGCTGGAGTTTCTGTGTGCGCTGCAGCTGGGGTATGCGCCAGGGACCGACGTGCAGTACAGCGACCTGGGGTACAGCTTGATCGGGCACCTGGTGCGGCGCGTCACCGGGGCGGGATTGGACAGGCTGTTGTCCGATCGGGTGTGGCGGCCGCTCGGGATGGACGATACGGCCTACTGTCCGGCGGCGGAGCTGCGTGAGCGTATCGCGGCGACGGAGCGGGGGAATCGCTACGAGCAGGCAATGGTAGCCAATCTCGGCGAAGCGTTTGATGGCTGGCGGGACCCCGACGTTGTGCAGGTCGGAGAAGTCAACGACGGCAACACGTTTTATGCGCTGGGCGGTGTCAGTAGCCATGCCGGTTTGTTTTCAACTGCGTCCGATCTGTTGCGGTTCGGGCGAATGTATCTGACGGGGGGTGGCGGTGTGCTGAGTGCGGCCACGATTGCTGAGGCTACTTCACGACAGACGGACGGGTTGAGCAAGTCGCGGGGGTTGGGCTGGGAGCTGGTCGGCAAGGGGCGCCAGCGGCGAGAGGAATGGGCGCCGACTGCGGCGGCGCGTAAGGTCCATGGCGCGGCGCGCGGGAGTTTGCCTCTTGGGCGGGCGTATGGGGACTTGCTCTCGGGGACTGCGTATGGCCATACGGGTTTCACGGGGACGTCGATGGCGATCGATCCCGAACGCGAGCTGGTGATCATCTTGTTGACGAACCGGACCCATCCGCGGGCGGACAACGAGCTGCTGTCGGCGCTGCGGCCGCGGTTTTACAACATGGTGGTAGCGAGTTTGCGCTGACGTGCTAGGCGCCGGCCAGGATGCGGCGGGGATTCTGTACCAGCATTTGCAGCGCATCGTGTTCTGACAGGCCGCGGCTGCCGGCTTGGGGCAGGAATTTGCCTAGCAGGTAGCTGTAGCCCCACGAGGCTAGCGTCGTGGGGTTCTGGTCCATTTCGCCGAGATCTGATGACAGCACGATCTGCCCGACGTGGCCGACCCGAACCAGGTGCAGCAGGGTGGTCAGACGGGACTCGTCGGAAATGAAGTACTGCTCTTTCTCGAATTCGTAGCGACTGATGCCGGCGGTTTCAGGGCGCGTGTAATCGAAGCGTTCTTTGCCGATCGTGTCGAAGCCGACGCTCAGGCCGCGGCGGAGGATTCCTTCGTGGTATGTCGGCACGGTGTTCAGGTCGGAGTGGCCGATGACGGCGCGACTCGGATCGACGCCCTCATTGAGAAGAATTTCGGCTTGCTGGGGGCCCATCGTGCCCAAGGTGGCGTGGGTGGTGATCGGGCAGCCGCTGCGACGATGCGCGCGCGCCGCGCCGCGCAGGACGCGCTCTTCGTGGGACGTGATGCGGTCTTTTGATGTGCCCACTTTGATGATCCCGGCGCGAATGGTTGTGCCGTTGATGCCGTCTTCGATGTCGCGGACCATGACCTCGGCGATCTCGTCGACCGAGAGCTGATAGGCCCAGAAGGCGCTGACGGTGCCGCGAGTGGAGTGGTAGTACTGCTCTTTCATACAACCGGTCGCAACGACGATGTTGAGGCCAGTTTCGCGCGCGATACAGGTGACATCCTCCAGCTCGGCTGGCGAGCGGCGCGGCGTGCAATCGACCACGCTTCGTAGGTCGTAGGTGTCGGCGGTGTAGCGCAGCTCGCGGATCACCTCTTCGATCCCGACCCGTGGGGCGTATGGCGGTTTGCCTGGCGGCGTCGGGATGGCCGAGCGGGGCACAACGTGCTCGTGCATGAGCGTGATACCCAGCTCGGATGCGGCTACTGGTCCGAGGGCGGTCTGTACAGTTCCATCCACCAGCGGACATGGTATTCACTCAGACGGGCTTCTGGTGCGGCGCCTACGCCGTTCCTACCGGGCAAATGTCAGAGTCGAGCATGGGTATGCCATGATCCCGGCGGGCGAACAAGAAGCTTTCTGTGCGAGGTGTGGCATGCCACGTGAACAATGGAGCGACAACGGAGCGGGCTATCCCAAGGACGAGCGGGTCTATTGCTGCCACGGCTGCGCCGATGCGACCGGGTGCACATGCGCGGAAGCGGGCCCGGCGGCATGACCCAGGCTGCGAACCAGCTGGCGTCAATTCAAGCTGAGCTGCAGCGCCTCGAATCAGACTTACGTGTCCTGT
>DASYKL010000103.1:0-18581 GCA_035995405.1 Chloroflexota bacterium | reverse complement strand
CGGAATCATCGAACAGGCCGAAAGCCACAGGGTGTTCATGTGCCATGAGAATTACTCCGCTCGTGGATTGGGGACCGCTTTTTCGGCCCTCCTCTGGATGCTGATCCGCGTGGATGAAGGCGTCGTGAATGGAATCTCACGAGTCTTTCATCAAGCGCCGCGTGTCGTACAACGTGTCAAGAGGTGAGTTAATTTGAACGAGCCGAACGTCGCTCCGCCTAGCGTCACCTTGTGGCGAACGCGGTATCTCGTTTCGATCCTGCTCGCGGCCGGGTTGGCTCTGGCAGGACTGACGGCGGTGGCGGTCCAGTCTGGCCCCGATTCGATCGACCTGCAGGCGACGCTGTGGATCCAGCGCGTGACGCTGCCCGGGTTTGCTGAGCCGCTGTATATCGTCAGCTGGTTTGGCTTCGCCCCACAGGCAACCGTCATGCCGCTCGTCATGGCGGGCGTCTTTGCCCTCCGCGGCTTTCGCTGGGAAGCGCTGTGGGTCGTTGGAACCCAATTGTCGACGCTGATCACGGTGCTGCTAAAACAGATCATCAATCGACCTCGTCCACCGGCTGACCTGGTCCACGTGAGCGCCGTGCTGACTGATCCGAGTTTTCCCAGCGGCCACGTTGTGCAGTACTGCACGCTGTTTGGATTTGCCTTTTTCCTGGTGTATGTCCTGGTGAGGCGGTCGGTAAAGCGAACCATTATCCTGGTCCTGCTTGCGCTACCGATGGTGCTGGTTGGGCCGTCGCGACTTTACCTCGGCCAGCACTGGTTGAGTGATGTGCTCGGTGGCTACGCGGTGGCTGCATTGCTTCTGGTCCCGTACTGCTGGGCTTTTACGCGCTGGTGGACGAGACGGCCACGGTCGAGCTCCACAATGGTGTCGGCCCACTCCAGGTGAGCCAGGCGGTGCGTCGCGAACAGGATGGTCCGTTGGCGCGCCAGGTTCTGGATGATGTCGAACACCAGCCGCTCGGAGATCGGGTCGAGGTTGGCCGTGACTTCATCCAGCAACAAGATCGGCGTGTCTTGCAGCAACGCTCGGGCGAGTACCAGACGCTGGCGTTCGCCGCCTGACAGTCGCACGCCCTGATCACCGATCCACGTCTCAAGCCCGTCCGGCAAACCGGCCACCAGCTGGGCCAGTCCAACCTGCTCCAATACCCCGTGCATCTCGCAGTCGGTGGCGGCCGGTCTGCCAAGCTCCAGGTTGTGTCGCACCGTCGCGCTGAACAGGTAGGCATCCTGGCTGACAGTGGCAATCGTGTTCGCCAGCGTTGTTGCTGCATAGCTGCGCAGATCGCGGCCGTCTAACTGAATGTGACCCGCGGTCGGGTCCCAGGCGCGTGCCGCTAACTGCAGCAGCGTGCTCTTGCCGGAGCCGCTCGGTCCTACCACAACCACCGGCCGGCCGGGCAGCGCCACGAAGCTGATGTCATTGAGCACCGCCCGGCCCTCGTAGGCGAACGTTACGCCATCGAACTCCAACCCAAAACTCAGCGGCGGTGTCTCGTCCGTTGGAAACACCAGTGCCGGCTGCTCGTCGGCGACGTGCCACAGCCGCTGCGCCGCGGCGCGGGTCCGTCCGAGCTGCTGCGCGGCCTGCGCTAACGGTTGGAGCGCTTCTGCTGCTCCCAGGACCAGCAGCGCCAGTGTCGCCAGGTAGACCGGCCCGAGGCCGTTCGTCGCCAGGATGGGGATGGCCAGCAGCAGCACCGCCCAGGCGCCCAGGTGGCCTGTGGCGTCGTTGAGCGCAACCCTCAGTCCGCTAATGACCGCCAATCGCTTCTGCAGCTGCCCGAGCTGGCGGTCCCGTCGACGAACACGCTCGACGGACACACTCATTTGACCGAGCATGAGCAGGTCCGGCAGACCGTGCAATGCGTCGGCGATGTCGATATCGAGATCGGTGCGGACCGCCACCTGGCGCCTGCCAGCGCTTCGCCCCAGCCGATCGCTGACCAGTGGCACGGCGATACCTAACGTCAGCAGCGCGCCGAGCGCTGCCAGTCCCAGACCGCCGTCAAGCCACCACAAAACAGCGTCGACCACGGCGACAGTCAGCGCGGCGACGACCAGCGGTGCGACCAGGAGCTGGAAGAGATTCTGGGTCTCGTCCACGTCTCGCATCAGGCGAGCGAGCAGGTCGGTGCTGCGATAGGCCATCAATTGGCCGGCCCCGAGCACGCTGAGATGCCCGTAGAGCCAGGTTCGCAAGCGTCCGAGCAGCCGAAAAGTCACGCCATGCGATAGCAAGCGCTCGCCATACCGTGCGAATGCTCGTGCCAGACCGAAAACCCGCACCAGGTAGAGTGCCCCGGCCAGCTCCGCCAATGGCGGATGCAATGCCGCCGCGGAAATGAGATAAGCGCCTACCGCCAGCAGACCAGTACTGCAGGCAACGGCTGACAGTCCGAGTCCGACACTCAGTAGGACCCTTCCGCGCGACGGCCAGAGAAAGGTCGATAGTCGCAGGAGCCCCGTCACGCCAGGACCATTCGTGACTCCGCGCCAACAAGCCGGCTGTACAAACCCTCGCTGGCGACCAGATCCGCGTGGGTTCCACTCTCGACGATCTCGCCACCGGCCAGGACAAGCACTCGATCGGCAGCCATGACCGTGTCGAGACGGTGAGCAATCAACAGCACCGTGCACAGCGGCGCGAGGAGCTCGAGCGCCAGACGGACATGGCCTTCACTTTCGGCGTCGAGCGCGGAGGTTGGCTCATCGAGCACCAGCAGCGGCGCGGCTTTGAGGAACGCACGGGCGATGGCTAGCCGCTGCGCCTGGCCGCCACTCAGGCGTGCCCCGCGTTCACCCAGTCGCGTGTGATAGCCGTGTGGCAGCTGTTGCAAGAATTCGTGGGCGCCAGCCAGGTCGGCCGCCCGTTCGACTTCCAGCAGCGACGCGGAGGGACGAGCGAGGCGCAGATTGTCGAGCGCACTGGCATCGAACAGGTACGGCCGCTGCGGGACCAGCGCGATACGTTCGCGCCATTGCTCGACTGACATGTTGGTGATGTTCAGTCCATCTGCCAGAAGCGCCCCGCTGGTCGGCTCCCGAAAGCGCAGGATGAGACTGGCGAGCGTAGTTTTCCCGGCGCCGCTCGGGCCGACCAACGCGGTACGGCTGCCGGGCCGAAGCACTGTCGAAACGCTCCGCACGGCTGCCGACGGCGCCTCCGGATAGGTGTAGCTCACCTCCCGCAGTTCGACCGCCAGCGGACCTACTGCTCTCGCCGGGCTAGCCGTTATCACTGCTGGAGCCGCGGGTAGTGCGCGCAGGGTCTGCAGCCGCTCAGCGGGCGGTCGCGCTTCCATTGCCGCGTGCCGTTGCGCACCAAGCTCACGGAGTGGACGATAGAACTCAGGCGCAAGCAACAGCACCTGCAGCGTGGCCGCAAATGCAATCCCGCCATCAAGAAGCCGCAGGCCAAGCTCGACTGCCACGACGGCGATCGCTGCCGTGGTCAATAACTCCAGCACCAGGCTTGATAAAAACGCGAATCGCAGGACGTGCAGCGTCCGGTCTCGGAACGCGGCGCTCAGCGTCTCCAGTCGGCGGCCCTGATCGTCTGCTCGGCCGAGAAGCTTGAGCGTGGGCAGGCCTTCGAGCAGGTCGAGGATGTACGCGCTGAGACGTCCAAGCGCCGTCCACTGGCCCCGAATGTGCTCCTCCGTAAAGCTCCCGACTGCCACCATGAGCAACGGAATCAGTGGCGCGGACAGCACCAATACGCAGGCACTCAGCGGATCGATCCAGCCGACGTACGCCGCGATCAATAGCGGACCGGTCACACTCAGTACGGTCTGCGGCATATAGCGACTGACGTATGCATCGAGTCGCTCCACGCCCTCGCCCAACAGCGTCACGAGCTCACCCGTGCGCTCGCCATGCACGGTACTCGGCCCCAGCTGCACGAGCCGCTGGAAGACGGCCATCCGTACCAGGGACTTGGCCTGAACCGCGGCGCGCTGGCCGATGATTTCGCGCGCTCCCAATAGCGCTGCCCGAAGCAGCGTGAGTGCCAGGAGCATCAGTGCTGGAGCCACGCTGGCCCTGAGGTCGGCCCCGTCCAGCAGGACCGGCGCGAGGAGCGCAGCAAGGGTCGCAACCTGGCCAATCGTCGCTGCGACGGCGGCGATGTCCAGGAGCGCAGCACCAGCCAACGTGCTGCGAACGGGGGCGGCCAGTGCGTCAGTAGCGCTCATCGGCCAGGCGGACCTTGCCCCAGAACAGGCGGTAGACAACGGCGAAGTAGATCAACGCGAGCAGCATGCCGAGGCTCCACCAGGCCAGTCCGACCGCCAGGCCGTACGGAGGAGCAGCCGCGTTGGTGACGGTCAGACTGTAGGCCCGGTCGGTGGCGGGTAAGACATCCGGGTACAGCGCAAATGCGCTGCTGGCCAGCATGCCCGCCAGGAATACCCCGGAGGCCAGCAAGCTTCTGCCATCCTGGCATCGGGCGTGGAAGACGCGTACCGCGACCAGTCCGCCCACAGCCGCGAGCGGTAAAACGGCGCCCCATGGTCGAATGGCGAAGTTACCCAGAAGCATCGGCCGCACGTAGAATGTGGCCGCGGTCCCAAGCACCGTCAGCAGAACCGTCGCCAGCCACCCCCGAGCCGCGAGGCGGCGGGCTCTGAGCTGGAGTCCGGCTTCGGTCTTGAAGCCCAAATAATTCGCGCCGTGCATCAGCAGCGCCGTGAATGCCAGACCACCGATGAGCACGGTGTACCAGTCGAGCACGCCCGGATTGCTACTCCGCGGGTCGAAATCGGTCCATAGCGCTTCGAAAAAATAGCCTTGCGCATTCAGCGGTACGCCGCGCACAACATTGGCCAGGCCCGCGCCGAGAAAAATCGGTAGCAGTCCGCTGGCCAGCCAGAACAGGGCATCCCACAGACCGCGCCACACCGGATTACCCCGCGAGCGGAGCTCGACGGCCAATCCGCGCAGCATGAGCAGCCACAGGACAATCATGAGCGGCAGATAGAAGCCACTGAAGCTGGCGCCATACAGACGCGGGAACGTGAAAAACAAGGTGCCCCCGGCTGCGATCAGCCAGACCTCATTGCCATCCCAGACGGGTCCGATAGCCTCGAGCACGAGGTGGCGCTCGTGCTCGGTTTTGGCAACAAACAGGTGAATGGCGCCGACACCAAGATCAAAGCCATCAAGGACGACGTACATCGTCAGCATGAAGCCGACCAGGATGAACCACAGAGTTTCCATTGCCGTTCGTCGCAGTGGGTTCAGGTGCTGGCAAAGATGTCGGCTGGTGCGGTTTGCAGATCAGGCCCGCGGACGATCTCCTGGGCCATCACGACCAGCCATAACATGGAAATCAACGTGTACATGCCGGCGAAGCCGATCAGACTGAACAGGACGTTCCCTGTCGTCAGGAGGGGCGAGACGCCATCGGTTGTTTGCTGGAGTCCAAAGACGACCCATGGCTGGCGGCCCACCTCTGCTGTGAGCCAGCCAGCAGCATTGGCAATCAACGGGAAGGGTGTTGCCAACAACAGCACCCATAACGCCCAGGGCTGCTCGAACAGGCGGCGCCGCCACAACAGGAAAGCGGCCGCAACCATCACCAGCGACAGCAGCGTCCCTAATCCGACCATGATGTGGTAGCTGTAGAACAGCAGCGGGATAGCGTCTGGCCACTGGTCGCGCGGGAAGGCGTCGAGGCCTTGAACTTCCGCATTCCAACGGCGATACGTCAGGATGCCCAGCACCTGGGGAATAGCGATGGCGTTGTCGATGGTCTGCGTGTCCGTGTTTGGCTGGCCCAAAATCACGATGCTGGCGCCCTGTTCCGAGTGGAACAGTCCTTCCATCGCGGCGAGCTTCGTCGGCTGAACGAAAGTCACTTGACGCCCCTCGGCATCGCCAGTCGGGAATACCTGCAGCAGGCTGCCGATCAGTCCGACAATGACACCGAGCGTGACGAATAGTCGGGCATGCTGTTCGTGCTGGCGAAGGAGCAGGTAATAGGCGCCCAGGCCGGCCATCACGAAGGCGCCGCTGATCGCAGCGCCGCTCATGGTGTGGAAGTACTGCGGCGCAATCCAGTCATTGAACAGGATGTCCCAATAATTCGAGAGTTCCAGCCCACCGCCAGGGAGCAACGTGTAGCCAACCGGATGCTGCATCCAGGCGTTGCTGGCGATAATGAAGAAGCCAGAGGCCCACGTTCCCAGCCAGACCATGAGCGCCGCGAACCAGTGGACTTGTTGACCGAAGCGCTGTTCACCGAAGAGCAGCAAGCCGACAAATGCCGACTCGAGAAAAAACGCGAAGGCGCCCTCCATGGCCAGTGTCTGGGCGATCACGTTGCCAGCAAACGTGGAGAACTGCGCCCAGTTGGTGCCGAATTGGAACTCCATCGGAATGCCGGTCACGACACCCGCAATGAAGGTTGTCGCGAAGATCCGACTCCAGAAGCGGACCGCCTGGTTGGCCATCTCGTTGTGGCGTACCAATGCGAGGGTCTTCAGGATGACGATGAGCAGGGCAAGGCCCATCGTCAAAGGCGGGAACAGGTAGTGGTAGACAGCGGTGAAGGAGAAGTGCAATCGCGACAACGCGAGAGGGTCCACTATCTCCTCCCCTCACCAGCCATACCGGCAAGCGTCGCACGCGGTTTGTCGGCCGACATCCGCACGTCGGCCGATGGGGGCTCCGCCTTTAGGCGGATGCCCCCTTACTGGGTGGTCGCCCGCCGCAATGAGATCGCCAGGACAAGGACTACGCCCACCGGCATCACGAGCCAGGCGGTCGTGTGCAGATTGGCGTTCGCGAGCGCGCCGGCGACTGCGAGAAGAACGACGACACCGACTGCCACGAACCAATCATCGCCCACGATGAAGTCGTACCAAAAGCCGAAAAACCTGCTGATAAACGTCATGAACTCGTCTCCTCGGGACTACTTGGCCGTCGTCGCGGCGGCGTGCATCGAGACCGGGACTTGACTTCTCTCGCGCAGGACGCGCACACCAATCAAGGCGGTCACGAGCACGAACGCGAGAATGGCCAGGATGGCGATGTCCTGTCCTGGCCACAGCACGCCAACACCCTCGCTGCCCCAGAAGATGCCGAATGTCGTCAGCATGGCGCCGACTACGAACTTCATCTTGTTCTCTGGAACCCGACTGAGCGGCTCGCGGACGAACGCGCCGACGGCGGTCACCAGGACCGCGGCAATGATCGCACCCACCGCCGCCAGCTGCACGCTGCCGGTGCCATCCGCGGCCGCGTTGGCGCCAAAGGTCAGCACGATGAACACGACTTCGAGCCCTTCGAGGAACACGCCTTTGAACGCGAGGGTGAAGGCGTACCAATCCATGCCCGCTGGCGCGACGGCATCTGCCGACAACGACGCCGCAAGCTCTCGCTGGTAGATCGCTTCTTCGTTGTGCAGCGCGACACGACCGCTCGCCCGCAAAATTGCTTTGCGGAGCCACTGCAAGCCAAAAATGAGCAGTAATGCTCCGACCAGCACGCGCAAGGCGTTTATTGGAATGAGCGCCAACGCTGGTCCGAGCGCGGCCACCACCGCCGCCAGCGCGACGAGTGCGACAGCGACGCCGATGAGCGTCGAGCGCCACTGGCGACTGACTCCGACTGCGAGAACGATCGTCAATGCTTCGACCATTTCTACCGTCGATGCGAGGAACGACGACAGGACCAGAAATACGACGCCCGTTGCCAGGAATGGCATATGTCTTACCTCCGTGGTATTGCTCTGTGCGCCGTGCGCATCACCAACAGTCTGGGCCACGACAATGAAAAAAGCATGAATTTCCTGTGAGCCGGCCACTCTATCTGGTACTGGTTGTGCTGGCGTTTGTGACGGGGATGGTGGATGCGGTGACGTATCTGGCATATGGCCATGTCTTTGCCGCCAACATGACCGGTAACGTCATCGTGCTCGGGTTTGCACTTGGCGGCGCGAGCGACATCTCGGCCACTGCATCGGTGGTGTCGCTCGCCGCATTCATTGTCGGGGCTGGAGTGAGCGCACGGCTAGCAGCCGCGCTCGAACCAACCAGGTACCGCTGGCTGGTCACAATGCTCGGATTGGAGACCGTCTTTTTGACGGTTGCCGCGGTACTAACGCTGCGGCCGCGCGGTGCGACGTTGGACGTACTGGTGGTAGGCCTTTTGGCGGTCGCGATGGGAATGCGCACCGTTACGGTGCGACGCCTGGGAATTGCGGATGTCAGTACGACGGTGCTGACGTCAACGCTCGCCGCGCTGGCCGCCGACATGCTGGCGCGTGGCACACCATTTGGTGGTGGCGGCGTGAGGCTGGTGATGGTGACGGCAATGCTGGCTGGCGCCGCGGCAGGGGCGCTGCTGGTCGGCGGTGGGCCGACGCAGGTGCTGGTGATTGGCGCAGGTCTCTTGCTGTTGTTGACGCTGGCGGCTTATGTCGCCACGCGTGGGCGCGTCAACTGAGTTTCACGCGTTCCTCATCATCGCTTCATCGGCCGGTGCCATGGTGTACAGGTGAACCAGGCTCCAGGAGAAAATCAGATGATCAATCCAGCGATCGTGTGCCCGCGATGTGGCATGCAGAACGGACCGCAAGCGCGATTTTGCCAGCAGTGTGGACTGACTTTGCTCGGGCCGGTGGGCGCCAAAGGCGTCCCTGGTACCCAGCAGCCGCCTACGGGGGGGCCCCAGCCCACGCCGAGTGGCCAGGCCCCCGCTGGGCCGACAAGTCCGCCGTGGGGTCAGGCAGCCATGGGTGGCCTGGCCGGGTTCCTGTTGGGTTCGCTGTTCGGTGGCGGGCGGGGAATGTTCGGTGGCGGCTGGGGCGGTGGTCGTGATTGGGATGGCGGCGACTTTGGTGGCGGAGGCGACTTCGGCGGTGGCGACTTCGGCGGCGGTGACTTTGGCGGCGGAGGCGACGGGGGTTAGTAGTCACCAACTCGGCTGGGGCCGCTCGCGCGTACCCTGGCAGGACACCATGACGACGACGTCTTCCCGCCTCGACCGCGCCCGCGCTCAAATGGAGCGGCTCGGCATCGACCTCCTCTACCTGGCGCCGGGCGCCAACGCCCAGTACCTCAGCGGCTGGCGCCGCAACCGACCGCATTTCGGCAACGTCAATTACCCGGGCGGCTGGATCCAGGGCCTCTTCCTTGGCCTGCACCATGGCCCCACCCTCGCCGTCCCACGCATGGTCGCCGACTTCGACCTGGACCCCAGCACCGAACTGGATGTCCGCGTCCTGCCCGATCGCGGTGACCCGCACGAATTCCTGAACGCCATGCTGCGCGAGTTCGAGCCTCACCTGGGCGCCATTGCGATAGAGAACCGCGCCTGGAGCGAGCAGACCCTGGCCCTGCGCCAGGCCCGGCCCGACCTGGAGATTCGCCTCGCATCGGAAGTCCTGGCGCCGCTGCGCATGGTCAAAGAGCCCGCCGAGCTCGATGCCTTACAGGTTTGCGCGCGCATCGTCGACCAGACCATGACAGACATCATCTCCTCGCTGGCGCCGGATTCTGGCCAGACCGAGCTCGATGTCGCCTATGAGATTGACCGGCTGATGATGAGCTACGGCGCCGACGGCTCATCGTTCGTAACCAACGTGTGGCAGATGGGACCAGGCGAAGATCGACCGCTGGCGATGAAAGCCAGCCGTCGATCCCTTGCCCGGGGCAACTCTTTATCATTCGATTTCGGCTCGGCGCGTGACGGCTACTGTTACGACTTCGGCCGGTCTGTCTATCTCGGCGAGCCACCAGACGAATATCGCCGCGTTCACGCCCTGGTGATGCAGGCGGCGCAAACCGGCATAGTTGCGCTGCAGGCGGGCCAACGGACTGCCCAGCAAGTCGATGCGCTGGCCCGTCAGGTCATTGTCGACGGCGGCTACGGCGAGTGGTTCCGCCACCGTCTGGGCCACGGCATCGGACTCGATGTGCACGAGCCGCCCTACCTCGATCGCGGTGATGCATCCATGCTGCAAGCCGGGATGTGCTTCACGGTCGAGCCAAGCATTTTCATCACCGGCAAGTTCGGCGCGCGGACCGAGGACGTCGTTGTCGTTGGGGGCAGCGAAGGCGGTCGAATTCTTACGCAGTATCGACGCGATCTGCAAATAGTGGTGTAGCGCTGACGTCGTCGTGGCGCACCAGGCGCTGCGCCGTGCGCTCGACGAGCATGATCAAGCCGCAGGCTGGGTCCGGACACTGGATGCGTGCATCCGTCTGCATCCAGTCTGCTGGTTGGAGAGGCCGCTGTTTAGCTGGCAGCAGCGGGAGAGTCGATTGCAGCGCGAACACACAGAACCCCTGGCCGTCTGGCAGGCTCAACGTCCCGCCGCGTAGAAAGAACCCGTCGCCGATCGACAGACCGCAGGTGCAGTGACCGTTGATCTCCACGACACGGACGGCGAGGTCGTACAGCGTGAATGTGTCGTCGGCGCTCATGTGAAATACGGCAGCACGCGCGTGCCGAGCAAGTCGATAGCGTCGAGCGGATTACCGGGACCATGCGGGGTGCCGAACTCGACGCGTGTGGCGCCGGCATCGGCGAGGGCAGCTACCTGACGGATGATCGATGCAGCGTCGCCGGCGAAGGCGAACAGGTCGAGCGGATCTTCGTCCGTTTGACTGACGGTGGGATCGAGCGGCGCCACCACGGGCAGATACAGCGCGACTTCCTGCTGCGCCCGAGCGCGCGCAACGCGCGCATCCTGATCCACCACGGTCACCGCGCCGACGCAGACGCCGACGGCGTTCGGGTCGCGGCCGGCGCGCCGTGCGCCGCGATCGAGCGCCGGTCGGAGACGGCGCACCATCGCCGGATTGGCAGAGCCGCCAATTTTGATTTCGTCCGCAATCTCGCCTGCCAACTCGGCTGTCTTGAGGCCCCAGGTACCAATGGTCAGCGGGACTCCTGGCCGCCGTGGCTCGTAGCGCAGCGTCGCACCCTCCTGAAGCTGAAACACTTGCCCCTGAAACGCCTCGGTCTTGCGCGCTAGGAGGTGCTGCACCAGGCCGGCGGCTTCGCGCAATGTCTGCACAGGCTTGGGCGTGTTGATACTCAGCGCGTCGAGCCACGCACCGCGCGCCAGACCCAGATACGCCCGCCCATCGGTCGCCATATCCAAGAGTGCAATTTGTCCAGCGATCTCGAGCGGATGAACGGTGTACGGGTTGAGCGCCGCTGGTCCCAATCGGGCACGCCTGAGATGCGGCGCCATAAACAGCAACGGCCCGAGCGCCGGCTGAAACAACAGGTCGTTGTAGACGCTGACCACGTCGAACTTGAAGCGATCGACTGCCTGGGCCAAAGCCACGTATGCCGCTGGTTGCTTGTTCGATTGAAATGCGATTCCGAATTCCATCCGCGGACGCACCGGCCTACACGCCGCGGCGCAGACGTGGATCAAGTGCGTCGCGCACGCCGTCACCAATGAAATTGAACGCCATCACCAGGCTCAGAATCGCCAGTCCTGGAAATGCCGACACCCACCACTGATCGAAGCTCTTGGTGCCATCGGCAACCATCGCGCCCCATTCCGGTGCCGGTGGAGGTGAACCGAGGCCCAGAAAACTCAGGCCTGAAAAGGTAAGAATGGTGTTTCCCAGGTCCAGCGTGGCCATTACTACGGCCGGTGCCAGGCAATTCGGCAGCACCACGCGTGCCAGAATTCGTGGCTCCGACGCGCCCAGCGCGCGCGAGGCATGGACGTATTCGTTTTGTTTCACCGACAACACCAGACCGCGCGTGACGCGAGCGTAGCGCGGCCAGGACACGGCCACCAGCGCGATCATGGTGTGGTCGAGGCCAGGGCCGAGCGCGGCCGCAATGGTCATCGCCAGGATGATGATCGGAAACGCCATGACCATGTCGGTCAAGCGCATCAGTGCGGTATCGCCCCAGCCGGGACCGAAACCTGCCACGGCGCCGATCGACCCGCCAAGCAGCAGCGACACGGCGACGACGCCGAAGCCGACTGGTAGCGAGATGCGTCCGCCGTACAGCACCCGGCTGAAGATGTCGCGGCCCAGCGGGTCCGTCCCAAACAGGTGGGTCAGCGATGGTCCTTGCAAGCGATCGACAATTTTTTGGGCTAGCGGGCCGTACGGCGCAACGAGCGGCGCGGCGGCCGCCAGGAACATCCATAACAGGACCACCGCTGCACCCACGACGACCAGCGGATTGCGGCGCAGGAATCGAAGTACGGAGGTCGCGAGTGTCCGGTGTGTTGCCAGCGCGGCTGGAGGCTGGACCCGCAGCGGTGCGGCTTGAGCGTCGAGCGTCGTCTCCGAGACGGCCATCAGCTCGCTCTGCGCAATCGCGGATCAAAAAACACGTACGCCAGATCTGTCAACAAATTGACCGTGATGAAGACGAACGCAATCAGCAAGCTAACGCCCATAATCGCTGGGAAATCAAGCGTCACGGCAGACTGGTAGGCGTACCGTCCGATACCTGGCCACGAGAAGATTGTTTCGGTCAGCACCGTGCCCGCCAGGATGTCGCCAAACGCCAGACCCAGCACCGTGATCGTCGGAATGAGCGCATTGCGCAGGGCGTGGCGGTAGATCACGACCCGCTCGGTCAGCCCCTTGCCGCGCGCGGTGCGGACATAGTCTGAAGCCAGCACTTCGAGCATGGTCGACCGTGTCATGCGAGTCACGAGGCCGAGATAGACACTGGCCAGGACGAGGCCTGGCAGGGCCAGATGCCGCAGACTCGAGACAAGTGCGGGCCAATTGGCGGTGAACATGCTGTCGAATGTGTACATGCCGGTGATGTGGCGTGGTTCGGCCATGCCGACATCCAGCCGACCTGGCCCCGGCAGCCAGCCCAGTCGAAAATAGAACACGTACATCGCGATCAGGCCGAGCCAGAACACCGGGCTCGAGACGCCCAGCAACGACACGGCGCGCACCACATGGTCGAGCCAATGATTGCGGCGTACCGCCGACGCGACGCCAAAAGGGATACCGACGGCGATGCCTACGACCGTCGCGGTGATGGCCAATTCGGCACTTGCGGGTAAGTAGCGGCCTAGATCCTCGGCGACTGCCATATGCGTCCGAATGGAGATCCCGAGGTTGCCCTGAGTCAGGTTGCGCAAGTAGGCGAAATACTGCTCGGGCAGCGGTTTATCCAGGCCCCACTGGGCGCGAAATGCCGCGACAATGGCCGGATCTTCCATCGACCGCTGGCCGAGGTGGGCTGCCACGGGATCGGCCGGCACGCTGTGCGATACGACGAACGCAATCAGCGTCATGCCGACCATCAAGGGCAGCATCCACAAGATGCGACGGACGACGATACCCTGCATGGGCTTAGAGGGACGGCCGCCCTCTAGGCCAGTCAGTTAAACGGAGTTCGGCCACTGATTGGTCGTCGCATTGCACGTTTCGGCCGAACTCCTACGCCGTCCGCCGCCTGCTGGCGACTAAGACTTCGACAGAATGTAGGGGTTGACGCGCCACGCGGGGTTGTAGTTGTAGTTGCCGATGCCGGCCTTCGTGGCGATATAAATACCTGGCTGGACGACGACTGCGTACGGTCCGCTCTGCATCAAGTAGTCCTGCGCCTGCTGCCACAATTGAGCGCGTCTGGTCAGGTCCGTCTCGACGTTGATCTGATCGCGCAACTGTTGGATGGTGGCGTCGGAATTCGCATTGGTCCAGTTGGTGCGCTTGCCGACGATGCCTTCAGGCAGGAAAGCGAGGTAGTCGTTGGAATCGAAGTAGTCTGGACCCCACAACCAGAAGCCGAATCCTTCCGAGCCTGCGCGGTAATTCGCGAGCTCGGTGTTGATCTCACCTGGCTTCAGCGTGACGTTGATGCCCGCATCAGCGAGGTCCGCCTGGAGCTTCTGGGCGACCAGGTCGAAACTGACACCGCTGCGCGAGAAATTCGTTGGGTATTGCAGATCGATGTTGAAGCCGTTCGGATAGCCGGCCTGGGCGAGCAGGCTCTTGGCCATGCTGACGTCGCGGGTGAACGCTCGATCGGTGCCGTATGCGCCCAAAAAGCCGAGCGGCAGGATCGTTGCCGGCGTTTGCGCGGGACCGCCGACCAGCGCATTGATGCCGCTGTAATCGATTGAGTAGCGGATCGCGTTCTGGACAACCGGATCGCTCATCGTGCCAGACGTCAACGCTGGGTTCTCGTTCATCAACAAGAAGAAGATGTCGGCGCCGACGCCCTGCACCACATTCAAGCCCGGGTTGGCCCGCAGATCGGCGACGGAGTCCGGCGAGATTTCGGTGGCGATGTCGATGTCACCAGCCTGTAAGGTCAGCTTCTGGGTAGCCGCCTCAGGGATGTTGCGGTAGATGACACGATCGAATGGCGCCTCGCCGCGCCAGTAGCCGGGCGTCTTCTGGACGTCGACTTCTGAGTCGGGCACGTAGCGAGTCATGGTGAACGGTCCAGTGCCTGCCGAGTTCTGGTTCAGCCACTGCTCGGCGGTGTCCGTGGTCGCGGCGTTGGGTCCGCTGACGCCGCCATGGGCCTGGACGGTCTTGCTGTCAAGAACAGCAAATACCGAGTAGCTGCCCTTGGCGATGAATGCTGGGTCCGCGTCGGACTTGCGGACCACGACGGTCAAGGCGTCCGGCGCCTCGACGCTGGTGATGCCATCCAACAAGAACGAGGGGTTACCTTTGATACCCAGGGCCCGTTCGAGCGACCATTTGACGTCGGCTGACGTCACCGGGTTGCCCGAAGTCTGGAATTTCACGCCTGGGTGCAAGTGGAACGTGAACGTCCGGGCGTCCGTGCTGACGTCCCAGCTGTCAGCCAGGTCAGGCACGATCTGGCTAATGTCGGCATTGTCGAGGGTGACGAGTGTGTTGTAGGTCGCCTTGTGGACCATGCCGCCGATCTGTTCGAAGCCGCGTGCTGGATCGAGCGACTTGATGTCGAATGCCGCACCGATGACCAGGGTCTTGGGATCGGACGCGCTTTGCGCCACGGGCGCAGCACCTGCCGCGGGCGCGCTTGCCATCAGGAGCAAGGCAGCGCTCAGAAGGGCCAGCGATCGTCTGTACATAGAGATGACCTCCGTGAAACCGGTCGACAGTGCGCGTGTCAGTATGACCGCCGCGCGCGACAGGCGGGTAAGTGCGCTCACAGTGTCAGTACGTTGGTCTTCGTGTCAAGTAGGTTAATCTCGTCGTCGTATCCCAGAGCTTCCCAGCGTTGCAGGGCGATAGGTACATTGCCGTTGATCCACAGCGCGTCGTGGAACGCCCGCAGCTCGAACGAAGCCCCCTGGGAAGCACGCGCGTCAGCCAGGAAGCGCAGGATCTGCAGCTTGCCTACCTGATAGGTGATCGCCTGCCCGGGCTCGGAAGCGAAAAACGACGCCTCTTCTCGCGCCGTTCCGATGTCCATGGGCACCCGCACCGCCAGCTCCGCCGCGGCCGCATCGATGTCCAGCTCGCCGAGCGCCAAGCGGACGTCGACCGCCACGCGCACCGCGCGCAGACGCATCATGTTGTAGATGATCTCCCGCGAACGTGGGCTGTCATCGAATAAGCCTGCCTGCAGGAACATCTCCTCGGCGTAGAAACCGATGCCCTCGTTGGACCCAGAATCGTAGTAGTGCTGTCTGACTGGCCGCGCTTCTGCCCACGAGCGCGCCAACTGGTAGTAATGCACACCTTCGTGTGCGATCAGCGTCCGCGGATCGCGGGCCATCGCCAGGTAGAAGTACGGCAAGTCCGGCCGTGGTTCGGGGATATAGCTGATGCCATCCTGGTCGAGCCGACTGCGCGACGTCAGGTCATCCGTTACGCCGAGCCAGCGCAGCGGAGCGAGATAGGCAGGTAAAGGTGCGTTGCGGTACCGCTTGAGCCAACTCGGGAAGCTGAGCAGGTCGTGTTCTTCGCAGAACTGGCGCAGCTGCTGCTCGCCCGCTGCCTCGTGTTCGATCTGTTCCTGGACAGTGGTAGGCAAGGGCATCGGCGGGAGATGTCGATTGCGCTGCTGCTCGAGGGCCTCGAACGCCACGGCCCGGTCGAGCTCCTGTTGACCGGACGCCGCTATTGCTTCCGGCGATAGCGGCACCAGCGCTACGTGGCGGAGAAAGTGGACGTAGGCTGCCCGCCCGATAGCCGTCTGCGTCGGCATTGAAGCGACCCGCCCGCTGAGCCACTCGGCGAACTGCTCCAGCTCATCGGCTCCTCGTGTGAATGCACTACTCAGGCGTGCTACCGCCTCAGGCGCGAGGAACGACTCGAGCTCTCGTGCCACTGTCTCGAGCTGTCCTCGGACGTCGCCGAGCGCGTCTATGGCCAGCCTGGCGAAGGCCGCAATCGCCTCATCGGCGAGGTTTTCTCGAGCCGCCGCGAGTGTGGCGGGGATGCTCTCTGCGCGCAGCAGCAGGTCGTTGGTTCGCTCGGTCGTGAACGGGGTCAGCCCCAAGAGCGCCTCGAAAATGCCGCCGAGTGCCTGATGTACGTAGAAGTTCGGGTTACGTCGCCAGCCCTGCTGGATATCGAGCTCCCAGCGGACGCGTGCCAGAGCCGAGCCCATCAGGCGGTAGTCGACATGATCCGCGCGGCTGGCGTTGGCCGTGGCGCGACCCAGGCCGTCCCAGGTTGCCTCGAAATACTGCAGCTGTCTGCGCCGCTCGGCAACGGCGTCAGCTGACCAGTCGGGCGTCCAGCCCGGAGGTCGTTCGAGTCGCGGGATGTCGTCACCAGCGAGCGGCTGGGCGCTGGCGCGCCAGGTCCAGAAGTCGTCGGCCAGAGCAGTCAGGTCGGCGGAAAAAGGCATCGGAGCCGAGCATAGCGCCGTGACAGGTACCGACGGGACCCGAATGGGGTACCGGTGGCTCCGACTCGCACCGAAGAGCGCGCCGATGCTCGACTCGTGCAGACGCTCCACGGCATTCGCTTTGTTCCGCTCTTGCGGATCGATGGCATGCTGCTCGGCCTCGACGCTCGTTGGCTCGACATTCGCGGTTGGGGCCTGATGCTCCTGCTGGCGCTCGCCACGCCTGTCATAAACCAGAGCGACAGTGGTCCTGCCGTGCGCCTGCTGACCGGTCTTTCGATGGTCGTCGCGGTCGTCCTGACTTCGCTCGGCCACGAGCTTGGCCACGTCGTCGCCAGTCGAATTGCCGGTTTGTCCGTTCGAGCCCTGGTCCTGGCACCACAAGGTGGCGTGACCATCCGTGGTGGCTGTGACACACCGAAAGTCAATTTGCTGACCGCGTTGGCCGGTCCACTGGCCAACGCCGTCCTTGGCGCGGTCTGTATCTCGCTGCTGATCGCCCTCGGACCGGACGGTCAGCTCGGCCAGTTCCTGATCGAGCTGGCCGCTCTACAGCTGCTCGTCGCCGTCGCCAACCTGGTGCCGTGGGGCCCCATGGATGGTCAGCGGATCATGGCTGCCTGGGCGCAATTCGAGCAACAGAAGACTTTGTCGCCGCGCGTTTCCATCGTCGCCCGGTAAACGATCGGCGACTCGCAATGCGCGCAGCGCGGGTCTTCATTGTGCGATCCGGCGCGTGGATCAGAGCCCGACCCTTTCTGCTCGAACACTTCAGCGCAGTTGGCGCAGCAGAACGTCCGATCCCCATGCACCACCTGGACTACCGGATCGACGATTTGCACATCGCAATTGAGGCACCGCCTGACGGTTCGCGAACGATCTGTAGCTGCCGGGCGCGGCGGCTGCGGAACCTGCACCGCTCGCAACCGCGGCCACAGCTCGTACGGCACGTCTGCCTTGGCAATGACGCAGTTCTCACGCTCCACCACCTGGTTTCCTAAAGCCGTGAACTCTCGTCCGTCGCAGATGTCGTAATAGCGAGCACCTTGCTCGAGGTGTCGTCCGCGCGGCAGGATCGTAATCTGCTGCAGCTCGTCATCGCGGAATTGGTCGGCGAGCTGGCGATGGATGGCTTTGACATCGAAGGCGGTGCGCAACACACTTTCGGTCATCTGGGATACGACCTCCGTTGCCCACACCACTGCACAGCGCGGACCAGCCCGGCGCCGTTCTTGGCCCCTTCGCGGCGCTCGGCTTCTTCGGACTGTACGGTCATCATTCGTCAACCTTTGTCCGGAGACTCGTAGTACCGCTCGGTTGTCCGGGCGTGGTCGCGCTGTGGTGTCCGTGGTCTAGCCGCCGGCGGGAGTCTGCGGCGCCACCTGCGTCATTTGCTGGTCGATGCGCGTGTCGACCTGCTGCTTCTCTGCTGTTGCTTGTGCAGCCGTGATTTTGCCAGCGGTGACCTCCTGGTCGATGCGTGTGTGGGCGGCGTTCTTGAGCGCGGTTGCCACATCGGTGGCGGTCTTGCCATGTGCTATTGCGACCGCGGCCAGCGTCTTACCGGGTAGCTCCTGCTGCAGCTGAGTCAGCGGGATGCCGATGGCTTGCGCTGCGGTTGTGAGATCACGACCGCCGCCGCGCGGGCCGCCACCCTGTGGTCCAACCTGGGTCATTTGCTGATCGATACGCGTGTCAGCTTGCTGCTTCTCCTGGGTCGCTTGCGCGGCCGTGATTTTGCCCGCGGTGACCTCCTGGTCGATGCGTGTGTGCGCGGCGTTCTTGAGCGCCGTTGCAACGTCGGCTGC
>DASYKL010000102.1:0-10926 GCA_035995405.1 Chloroflexota bacterium | reverse complement strand
GCGCGCGTCCAGCATTCACGAAGGGCCTGTGGCGACGTGTACGGCTTGCCTTCTTGTTGCTCGGCGGTGGTGTAATTCTTTTCACGCATCGCGACGGGATCTATTTGAAGCTCGCGGGCGAGCTCATCCATCGCTGATTCGAGCGCAAACGTACCCTCGACGAAGCCCGGCGCGCGGAAGGCGACCGCCGGACCCGCGTTGATGTAACGCGCGATCAGCTCCGTGTGGACATTCGGACAGTGATAGAGCGTCTGGTAGGGGCCATCGACCATGGCGGTCTCGCCACCAACGCGATAGGCGCCCTGGGCCAGCTCGATCCGCGCGCTGATCGCGGTGAGGGTGCCATCGCGTTTGGCGCCCAGTCGGATGTGCTGACGGGTGGCGTTGCGGTTGCCGGCGGCGAGGCTCTCGGCTTCGCGGTCGTGCAGCAGCTGAACCGGCCGGCCGGCGGCTTTGGACAGCAGCGCGGCTATCGCCGTCGGCTTCCAGGGCACCTGCTTACTCCCGAATCCGCCGCCCATGTGCTCTTTGATGACCCGCAGGTTGTGCGTTGCGATGCCGAGCGCACTGGCGATCTCGGCGCGGGTCTCCCAGATGGCCTGGGTCGAATCCCACAACGTAAGGTGGCCGCTTTCCCAACTGGCGGTGCAGCCGTGTGGCTCGAGGCACTGATGGAGCGCGGTCTGGGTGCTGTAGACGTGCTCGACAATGACATCAGCCTCGGCAAAGCCAGCGTCGATGTCGCCGCGGTGCTCGATTTGGGGGTCGCCCGCCAGGTTGCTTTGAGCGTTGCCATAGACGCGCGGAGCGTCAGGTTGCGCGGCCGCTTGGAGATCGACCACGAATGGTAGCGGCTCGTAGTCCACCTGGATCAGGCGCAGGGCGTCGCCCGCGATGTCCTCTGATTCAGCCGCAACGGCAGCCACCTCGTCGCCAACCAGTCGCAGGGTGGTGTCAAACAGCGGAACCTGTTCTTCATACCACTTGACCGACTGACAGTTGATCGAGCTAAGGACGGCGTGCACACCCGGCAAGGCCTCGGCGGCACTGGTGTCGATGCGTTTGATGCGTGCATGGGGCAACGGGCTGCGCAGGACGCGCGCATACAGCTGCCGCGGCAAGCGCTGGTCCATAGCGTAGCGGGCACGACCTGAGACTTTGTCCGCGCCTTCGACGCGGGGATGAGCCTGGCCAACGACGTTCAGGCGCGCGCCGGCGCCCCACGCAGGGAGATCAGCGGACTCCTCGGCGTGATAGCTCGGTTTGCCATCCTTGTCGACCCTAGTGACGTGCAGACGAGCCATTGCCGCCTCCCGTTGACCCACTCGCCGCCAGCAGGCCGGCGCGGACGATGTGCTGGTACGCCCCGCAGCGGCAAATATTGCCGCTGACCGCACGGCGCACGTCTGCTTCGGTGGGCGTCGGATTGGTGTTCAGCAACGCTTTGAGGCTCATGATCTGGCCAGGTGTACAGAAGCCGCATTGGAACGCGTCAGCTTCGACAAACGCGAGCTGAATGGGGTCGAGCTGGTCGCCCACACCAAGGCCTTCGATGGTCGTGACAGGGCGATCGGCACAATCGACAGCCAGGGTCAGGCAGGAATACACCGCGACACCGTCGACGAGCACGGTGCAAGCGCCACAGTCGCCCATGTCGCAGACTTTCTTAGTGCCCGTGAGCTGGAGGTCGTGGCGAAGCGTATCGAGCAACGTATGACGCGGCTCGACCTGCAGCGCGTGGTCGGAGCCATTGACGTGCAGAGTCACGGAATGCAGGGCAGAGGTCATGGTGAGTCACGCCCACCCTGCAGGGCCTATGCCAGCCACTCCACTTACCGCGTTACCGTGCGAATGGTGTGTTCGGGCCTAGCACCTCGATAGGCGAGTCGTAGTCCCAGGCGGTGCTTTCCCAGTTGTCCTTCGCCCGGGGAGCTGGGATCCAGGGCGGCAATGGCATGACCAGGTAGGTCGATAGCGCTTCCAGGTACGGCTCGTAGGTCGCACGAATCTGCATCAGGCGGCCCGCAGCGGGGGTGGGGTCGTGCGTCACCAGTCCGCGTCCCCTGGCGACCTGCCACAGACGTTCCGCGGCAGCGGCGTCGAGACGATTGTTGGGTGAGCTCAACGGCCGCACACTGAGCACATGGGTCAGGTCGCCGATGGCATGTCGCGCGACCGCGAACGTGAACGCTGCCTGACGCGTCGCGGGGGTGGTGCCACAGGCCAGCACGTAGGCCGCAAGATCGAGCATGACTGCAACGGCGGCGACCCACGATTGGTTCTCGTGCTGACTTCTGAAATACGCCAGCGTCGGATAGGACAGATGGCTCTCCAATAAATCTCCGAGCCAGATTTCCCAGTCGCGCAGTAGCTCGACCAGCAATGTCACGTCGGCGTTATCGACGTGGCGCCGCATCAGCTCGCCCGCACTTGGTGGCGAGCCCGCCCGCTGGTCAAGGAGCGAGACGTTCGTCTCACGACGGGCGAACATCTGATAGACGATCGGCACGTAGCCGATCACCAGCGCCAGAAAGGCGAAGCCCGTGCCGGCCTCGATAACGGTGAGTACGCGAGCGAACTGAGAGTCCGGCACGACATCACCCAGACCGAGGGTGAAGAACGTAGTGCCGCTCAAATAGAGGTCGGTGCCGAAGTCGGACTGGCCATTGTGCGTGATGAGGGCCGAGCCGGCGGACCACTGCAACAGGGCGAATCCGACGATGAGCACGACGGCCCAGATACCGACCAGCAACAGGAGTGACAGCGGGCCGTAGTAGCTGAGGTACGCTTCGCGGCGGGCGTCATCCTGCATTCGCCTGGCGACGCTGGCGTAGGGCTGCCAGGTCACGCGATAGAAGAGGCGAGCGAGACGGAGCTGACGCGATACGCGACGCGGCAAGACAACGGTTTCGAACGCGTCACCCAAGCCGATCGCGACAAGCGCGAGCCCGACACCGAACCCGCCGAGCTGGCCGACGAGGGTCGTAGTTTGACCTCAGGCGCCGGGGGCGCGGCCGGCGAAGCGGAAGCGACGTGGCGGACCGTCGGGCAGGGCTTTGACTTCGACTTCGACGTCGATGAATCCAGCACGCTCGAGACGCGCGGCGAACGTCGTGGGGTCCACGGGCACGCAGGTATCTCCGACGTGGATCTCACGCCAGTCTGGATGGTCGATGCTATCGACGCCGACCAGCAATCCGCGGCCGCGCAAGACACGTCTCAACTCGGCCAGCAGGCGGTCTTGCGCTTCAGGCGACGGGACATGGTGAAGCATGGTGAACGACGTCGCAGCTGAGAAACGACCGCCGTCAAAGGGCAACGCAGTACCGTCGGCGTGGACGACATCGACGTTGGAGCCCAAGAGACGTTGCGCCAGGTGCGTGGCCAGCGCTTCATCAACCTCGACGGCGGTCAGGTGTTTGACCATTCTCCTCAGGACGTCCGTCGTCTGGCCAGGACCAGGCCCGACTTCGAGCACGTCGTCTCCGAGCGAGCGATTTCCCAGCGCCCAGGGCAGGATGTCCTTCTGCACAGTTTCCGCCCATTCCGCACTGCCGCAAATCTGGAGATGTCGTTCGTTCACCCTGCTTTCCAGAGTACACCAGGATTACACGGGCTACGTCGTGCGCCAATTCTTGATGTCCCAGACGTCAGGGGCCCAAGGTGTGGGTTCGTAGCCGGTGAGCCGTTTGCTAGCGGCGCTCACGTTGTTTCTGGCTACCAGGCCGATATCGGCTACGTCTTTAACAACGAGGTCCTGCATTTGCTGGAACAGCTGGGTGTATTTGGCTTTGTCCACTTCCCGCGTGACCTGGGCGTAAAGATCATTGAACGCAGGGTTCTGATAGCGCATGATGTTTCGCCCGGACCAGCTGTTCTCCTTCTGCGCGAGGTCTTTGGTCGGATCGGCTGACAGGTAGCGCAGGTACCACAGCAGCGGGTAGACCGTCGCGCCGTTCGTTTCCATCCCCAGGTCGCACTTCAACTGCTGGAACGAATCGGCATTGCCGGCACTGAAGTAGGCGCTCGCATCGACCGCTTTGATCTGCAGGTCGATTCCGATCTGCTGCAAAGCAGACTTGATGATCTCCTGCTCTTTTTGGCGAACGGAGTTCGTGGAGGCAGTCGACAGCCAGCTCATGCGGCGGCCGTTGAGCACCCGAATGCCGTCTGGACCAGGCGCGGCGCCAACATCGTCCAACAACTGACGAGCTTTGGCCAGGTTGAACTCCCAGGTCAGACCGGCGGGCATGTACTGGGTGTTCTCATTCATCGTGTAGGCAGTCTCTTTGCCACCTGGCCCATAGAGCGTGGTCGCCATCGCATCGCGTTGAATGGCATACGCCAGCGCCTGGCGAACGTTGAGCTCCTTGAAATGCGGATGCGGCACGCTGCGCGACGAGAACTGACCATCCTGCTCCGTTTCCGGATCGGTGTGGTTGATGATCAACTTCTCGGTGCCGCCGCCCAGCCAGCTGACGACGGTGCCCTTGCCGCCGGCCGATAGAGAGTTCAGGACAGCCGGTTCGACCTGCAGGTTCCAGGCCCAATCTGCTTCGCCGGTTTGCAGGACAGCGCGCGCCGCGCTGGTCGCGTCTCCCCCACCTTTGAGCGTCACCCGATCGAAAAACGGCTTGCCGGGCTCATAGTAGTCCGGGTTCAACTCATACGTGACCACATCGCCAGGCTTGAAGTCTGTTACGCGGTAGGGCCCGGTACCAATCGGCTTCAGGTTGAACGGATGCTCCTTGGCGCTGGCGCCGACGGCGTCCTTCAAGATGTGCTCGGGCAAGATCTGGCCAGGCAGACCGGTGAACGGACTGAACCATGCTGCGACCGGGTGTTTGAAAACGATCTTGACGATGTCGTCGGCGGACGCTTCGACGGACGCCACATCCTGGTAGTAGCCGAGCGTTGTGGCAGACGTGGTCGGGTCGCTCAGATAGCGGTAGGTGAAAGCGACATCTTGTGCGGTGAACGGCTGCCCGTCATGCCATTTGATACCGCGCCTGAGTTTCCAGGTGACGCTGCTGCCATCGGCCGCGACGCCGCCGTTTTGGAGGCTGGGAATCTCGGCCGCCAGGATTGGCACCAGCTCATTGCGGATGTTGAAGTCGGCGAGCGGCTCGGCGTAGATACGGACGGCACCGATGTCCTTGGTTGCCAGCGACAGGTGGGCGTTGAGGATAGTCGGAGCCTGCCACCAGAGCAGCGACAGCGGTCCACCCCCGCCAGAGCGTGTTGTCGCGGGCGCCGGCTGCGGGGCAGCCGTCGGCGCCGCCGCGCCGAGCGAAGCGGTGGTCGGCGCCGCGGTCGGCGCTGTGGTTGGCGGAGCGTTCGGGGGGGCGCTGGTGGCCGCTGGTTGAGTGGGCGCGGCTGGTCCGCACGCGGCGGCGAGGGCAACGATGGCTGGTGCGCCGAGGGCAAGGCTCGTTTTGACAAGGAACTGGCGACGGTTCATGCACTGGCTCCGATAGGCATGGTGATCGCCTACAGTGTGGCAAATGAGCGACATGGCGCAACGGCTGGCGCAGTATGCGACCGCAACCATTGCCGATGCGCAGAAAAGTTTGGGCATTATGCGGTCAACGATCAAGCCCCTGGCGGCGGGCATGCGTGTGGCTGGGCCGGCACACACGGTCAAGTGTTACCCGGGCAGCATCATTACGGTGCACAAGGCCTTGCTCGAGGCCCGGCCGGGGGACGTGCTGGTAGTCGATGGCGAAGGCGATGACCGTGGGGCGCTGTTTGGCGAGCTGATGACGCTGCAGGCGCTGCGGAATGGGCTGGCAGGGATCGTGGTTGACGGACCGGTCCGCGACCGGGATGCGGTCGTCGAGTCAGGATTCGCGGTCTTCGCGGCGAGCATCACGCCTCGTGTAGGCAGCAACCGGCGCGTCGGTGAAACGCAGATCACGATCCAGTGTGGCGGAATCGTCGTGCGGCCTGGGGATCTGATTGTGGGCGACGACGATGGCGTGGCGGTGATCGATCCAGACGGCGCCGCGGCGGTGCTCGAAGCGGCCGAGGCGATCAAGCTCAAAGAGGCGGGCTACAAAGAAGCAATGGCCGCCGGGACACAGCTGGCAGATTTGATCGGCTTTCGCCAATTGATGTAGCTGGGGCTGGGAGCTGGGAGTTGGGGTTGATCGATGGTTTTGGGAGCGTGAGAACCAGGCCGCTCGTCCAGTCCCCAGATCCCAACTCCCAACCCCCAGCTCCCCCGTGGCGTAACCGGGTCACGCCGTGTGGCGACATCGTCGCCGTAGGCGGGCGAGGCACGCTGACGGGCAACCGCGGCGTGCTCATCGATGCGGACCGACGACTTGTCCGCGACTCTCAGGTGCGGCGCTGGATCGCCTGCGAGCTGACGTTCCGCGGGCGGCAGCGGGCCGTCATGACACCCGGCAAATGGACAGAGCTGTTCTTCCTTGACGAAGCGACGGCATTGGCGGCCGGCCATCGTCCGTGCGCGGAATGTCGCAATGCGGACTATCGCGCCTTTCAGGCGGCGTGGCAACGAGCATTTCCTGCTGCGCCAGTGCATGCGGCCGCAATGGATGCTGTATTGCACGCCGAGCGGCGGCTTGGACCTTGGCGCAAGCGGACCTATCGGACCGAGATTGGTGATCTGCCTGACGGAACGTACGTCGCGCTCGACGGCGCCGCCTGGCTGGTGCGCGACCGGGTGCTGTGTGGCTGGTCGGACGTCGGCTATCGATCGCGGCGACCGAGACCCGATCACGGGGAGGTGACCGTTCTGACGCCGCCGTCTATCGTCGCGGTGCTCGGCGCGGCTTACCGCGTGCGCCTGCATCCAAGCGCAATGGACTGAGTCGAACAAGCACCGGTCGGATTGTCAGCCACAGCACGGCGTCGATCGCCAGCGCCAGAATGGCACTACCGATGATGTCGGTCGGATAATGTACGCCGGCGGCAACTCGCGCCGCACCAACCAGCAACGCCCAGAAAAAGGCCAACACGCCCAGACGCTGAACTCGCCAGAGGAGGGGTCCAACGAGTGCGGCGCCGACTAACGTGTGGTCGCTGGGGAACGAAGAATCGGCGGCGTGTGGAAACAGCGGGGTGAAGCCCAGCTCAAGGAACGGACGTGGCCGGCTCAACAGGTGTTCCAGTCCATAACCAATGGCGAACGCGATGACGGCGCCAATGCATCCGCTCAGGACCGCCTCGCGGGTGCCCGGACCGATGGAGGCGGCGCGTAGCCAGACGACCACCAGCAAGATGGGTAAGACCACAATGCCAGCTTCTGCCAGGAGTGCCACGCTGGTAGCGAGAACCGGTTGTGCGGTAGTCCAGGCGTGCAATGCCAGGACGATCGAGGTGTCCACGCGCTCATCATGACAGATGCCGGGTGAACAAGATCCTTAGACTGGGTGATTGCGATTGTCCGTCAAAGGGGCCTACCGTGAGAGATGGCAAGCGCACCGCTCATAAAGGAGGGGCAGAAATTCATGATGCTTCTAGCCAAGAGGCTTGGTGTATGTCTGGCGTTGATCGCCACCGCATTTGCGCCATCGGCAGTCGCCGCCCAGCAGGGCGAACCAACGGCCTGGGATGGCCAACACTTGAGCGATCAGTCCGCCAGCGTTCAGGCGGCGTTCCGCGGAGTGTGGGGCGATAAAGCGGCCGGTCAGTGGGCAACCGAGCACAGCACCGCATTGCTGAAGGCGGCTATGTCAGCGCATGGCGTGCCGGTTTCGGCGACGAGCGTGATTCCGGATGCACCACCCATTGCCGCTGATACGGTCTACGCGCCGCTCACATTTACGACCAGCCATGCCCCGGTCACGGGTGACTTGATTGACATCGATCAGGCGAGGCACCTGTTGTATGTTGGCCACGGCGCGACCGACACCATCGAGGTGTACGACGTGCAGTCGGACACGCCGCTTTGGAAGACGTCGTTCCATGTGCCCGGCGGCGCCGCCGGCATCCTGATCGCGACAGACATTCAGAAGATCTTCGCCGGTACGCCGAACGGCATGGTCATCGTTGACGCGGACCCCACTTCGTCGTCCTACGGCGTCACGCTGAACACCATTTATCTCGGCAAAGGTGGGACGGACGAGCTCGACTACGATCCGGTCGACAAGAAGGTCTACGTCACCGACGTCGGCGATAAGACGGTCGCATCGGTCAACGCCGTCACCAATCAGCTGATCAAGACCTTCACATTCGACGAGAGTCAGATCGAGCAGCCGCGCTACAACCCGGCTGACGGGATGATGTACGACGCGTTCCGGGTGACCAACAAACTGGCGAAATTCGACCCACGCACCGACACGGTCGTCAGCGTGACGGACATTGGTGTGCCGTGCACGCCGAGCGGCGTGGCGATCAAGCCGACGACCAACCTGGCGCTACTCGGTTGTCGCGCGGTTCCGGGGCCAGGAATTGTGTTCTGGAATCTGACCACCAACACGCTGGACCACACCGTACCCAATGTCACCGGCGTCGACGGGGCGATCTACAACGCCAAAGCGGATCGGTTCTTCGCTGCCGCATCGCGCTGGCATCGCGGACCGGTAATGGCCATGTTCGACGGCAGCGGCAAGTTCATCGCCAATGTACCGACGACGATTCAGAGTCATCAGGTGGGTTACGACCAGACAAATCGTGTGGTGTATGCACTCGGCGGCGGTCTCGTGTCGTTCACTCTGCCCTTGTGAGCCACACTTGACACGCCGGTGTGCCATCATCCATCTGCATACTGTAAGTTTCAATAGACGGACAGAAGAGGAGTGGTGATGGAAACAGATACGTCGCGATCGACAGGTTCCGGGTCCGGTTCGGACAGTGGAGGGTCGACTGGATCGGCGGGTGATGGGTCCACGGGTACTCGGCGGAAGCTAAGCGACCAGCAAGAGCGCGAAGTAACGCGGCTCTACGCTGAGACAGAGACACCGGTTTCCGAGATCAGCAAGCGCTTTGGCATCGGCGAGTCGTCGGTGTATCGCGTGGCGCAGCGCCATGGTGCTGCGCTCCGCGGTCGCACCAGCACGTCCGGATCGAGCTCGTCCTCCGGCGGCTCACGTGCAGCGACAACGTCGACCAGGTCCGCGGCCACCGGCACCCGTGGGCGGGGACGCCGCGCCGCAGCCGCCACGAGCACACCGGCGAGCTCCGGCGCGAGCACGACCGGTCGCGGTCGGCGTGGTCGTACGCCGAGTGCGAGCAGCACCAGTGGCGCGGCGAGCAGCACGAGCTCGACAACGGGACGCGGCGGACGCCGCGGTCGCGCTGCAAGCAGCAGCACAACCTCTGGCCGCGGGGCGGCGTCCGGCACACGCCGACGCGCAGCAGCGGCAAGCGGTTCTGCTGCGCCGACCACCCGTCGCGCAGCCGCGACGACAACCGGTCGGGGCCCGGGGCGTCCAGCCGGCAGCTCCACCGCCGCATCCAGCACGACGGGCAATGGTCGACGAACACGTGGCACACGCGCAGCGGCAACGGGGACTCCATCCAACGGCCGACGTGGGCGTGCAGCGTCCACGTCAGGTGCTGCGACGACGGCGCTCGCAACTCGCACCACGGGGCGCGGTCGGCGAGCGGCGGCGACAACGTCGGGCGGCACGCGCGCCGTGGCCGTGGCGGTCCGTCGCTCGTTCCGCGTCAGCTACATCGCCGTTCGCGTGTTCAACGCGACGGACATGGCGGATGCGATCCGCCAGGCCCAGGCGGCGGGTGCGACAGACGTCACTGGCGTGACGCGCAACGACTAGCCTGTTCTTTCATCGTTAGCAGCCCAACGGCCGGCGGTTTCTACCGTCGGCCGTTTTTCATGCGCCAGTCTGTCAGTTGGTCAGTACAGCTGGTCGTACGCCTCGCTACTCAGCCGATAGTCTTCGCAGGCGAGGTCTTCCAGGCCGGCACGGTCGAGAATGCGCATCCAGCCCTGGCGGTAATCGATCAATCCGACACGCTGGAGATGCTCAGCCGTCTGGCTGACAGATGCACGCCGAACGCCTAGCATCTTGGCCAGAAATTCATGGGTCAGGCCAAACTCGCTGCGACCGACCCTGTCAAGGCTCATCAACAACCAGCGGGCGCAGCGCTCCTCGACGGAATGGACGCGATTGCAGCCGGCAGTTCGCGCCAGCTGGTTCATCAACGCGAGCGAATAGTGCTGCAACAACCGCTGGAGTCGCGGACTTGTGCGTATCGCCTGACGAAAGTCCGTGGCATGCAGGGACAGTGCTTCACCGCTGATCTGGACAACGACTTCGTCGCGGGTGCGGCCATCTCCCAGGAAGACTTCCAGCCCAACAAGGCCTTCGTTGCCAATGGCGGCACATTCAACCGATCGGCCGTCATCCATCAGCACGATCATTGAGACAACCGCGTCGCGCGGAAAGTAGACGCGCTCCATCGGTTCTTCGGGGAGCGCCAGGTGCTGATGTGCTTGTAGCTGGACCGTTTCGAGCACGGGCCGTAGCTGAGAGAATTCGTCTGCTTGCATCGCTGCCAGGAGACGGTTTCGTTCCTGGCCCGCTGTCGTCACAGCGGCTTGAGCCGCTGGCCGTATGCTTCGCCCATCAAACGGTAATCCTCGCAGGCCGCGGCCAGCAGTCCTGTGCGATTCAGGATCGTCATCAATCCGCGACGCGACTCGAGGACACCGGCCTGCTGTAGTCCGGCTACTGCCTGGCTGACGGAAGCGCGCCGCACGCCGAGCATCAGCGCGAGCAGCTCGTGAGTGAGAGGCAGACTGTCGTTCTCGACGCGATCAGCACTCATCAGCAAGACGCGGGCTACACGGTTGTGGACCGAGTGCACGCGATTACAACCGGACGTGCGTGCGATGTGATTCATCAGTGCCAGTGCGTATCGTTGCAGCAAAGTTGGCCAGATGAAGCTCTGGCCAACGAGTTGACGAAATCGGTTGGCAGAAATGCGTACGGC
>DASYKL010000101.1:0-2798 GCA_035995405.1 Chloroflexota bacterium | reverse complement strand
CCCGTCTCTTCCAGCTTGTTGACCGCGTCATCGCGGCCCCAGATCACCAGCGTCGGCACGCTGATAAATGGCATGCGGCGCAGGGTGTTGTAGCGCTGTCGCGTCAACGGCGTGGTCATGTGGCGCATCACTTTGGCGAATGCCTCGCCGTGCCCGGCCAGATCGCGTTTGGCGATGTACGGCGCAGCCAGCTCCTCCAGCTCGAGTGATCCGCCGCTCGCCTCAGCGAGGCGGCTGTAATGCTGGCGAATCTGCTCGGGCTCCGGCACTTTGAAGTCGACCATGTTTTGCAGCGGCCGCGTCGCCGCTCCACCGCCAGCCACGTTGACGGCTTTGTTCACCCGGTTGGGGCTTTCGTACGACAGCAGCGTCAGGATCCAGCCACCCATCGAGTGACCGACCACGTTGGCGCGCTCGATGCCCAGCACGTCCATGAACTCGCGGACGTGGTCGACCAGGTAAGCGAACGAGAACTCCAGGTCGAGTACATCACCGGTACCCCAGTTCAGACAATCCATCGCCAGCACGCGTAGCTGTCTGGACAGCGGACCCATCGCCAGCGACCAGTTCTCGCAGCCCGAGTTCCAGCCCGCCCCATGGAGCAGAATCGTCGGCGTCCCCGTTCCGGCCTCCCAGTAGCGCGTCCGGCCGTGACTCATCTGGAGGAATTTTTCCGTCCAGACTTTCTCAGCAATCGTCATGGCGCTTCACCTCTCCCATCGATTGTCAGCGATTGATCCGAATCCATGTGCCAGCCACGACGAGCACCAGGCCAGCGAGGATGCCCGTGCCATCGAGGACGAATTGCTCGAGCGCCTTGGCGTACGTCGCCCGACTGCTGGTTTCTACCGAGCTGCCCACCCGTGGACCATTCGTCGCCAGCTCCTGAAACAACGCCGCCGGATTGGGCGTATCCAGCCTCGAGCGAACATTGACCGTGTCGATCTTCGCGTAGGCCGTATAGCCGTGGTAACCCAGGCCTATGACCGCCAACAGACCGACCACGATGAGCAGCCACGCCCAGCGAGGTTTGCTCGGCGTTCGTTCCAGCATCTCCAGTTGCTCGAGCACCATTGCTCGATCGACACCCGTGGCGCGAACCGCGGTCGTTGTCTGTCCGTCTCGCCCAGGCGACGCCATGCCAGGCCATGGTACGCCGCGTCAGCCGTACTGGTCTTAACCGTTTCCTAACGGCCAGCGCGCGCTTCTTCATGCGGTCACAATGCGCCACGGGGCATACCAGATGTATGCGTAGTCAAGATGGCCCGGTAGCGGCCCGGTCGCGGCCGACGAACGGCGTGATCAACTCCCACCCCGACCTGGAGTGGCGAGAGACCGTCCAGGGTCGCCGACCCGGCGATCGTTTCGTGCGCGTCGCCACCCACAAAGGCTTCACGCGCGTGCGTCAGGGCTACATCGTCGCCCGACCTGGCTACGACACACCGACCACCACCCTCGGTCGCGTGGCTCACGCCTTCAAACACATCCTCCTCGGCACCCCGATTCCGACTGCGCGCGAAGGTCATGAGCGGTTGAACAAGCTGCGTGCGCTGGCCGTCTTCTCCTCAGATGCGCTGTCGTCGGTCGCGTACGGCGGCGAGGAGATCATGAAGGTCCTGGTCCTCGCCGGCGCAGGCGCGCTGAGCCTGACACTGCCCATCTCGATCGTCATCGTCGTGCTGCTGGCGATCGTGGTGGTCAGCTATCGGCAGACGATCCGCGCCTATCCGTCGGGTGGTGGGTCGTACATCGTCGCCAGCGACAACCTGGGCATGCTGCCCGGGCTGACCGCAGCCGCCGCCTTGTTGATCGACTACATCCTGACCGTGTCGGTATCAGTAGCCGCGGGCGTCGCTGCGATCACGTCGATGGTCCCCGCCTCGTTGCCTTACGCCGTACCGATCGGCGTCGCGGCGGTCGCCCTGATCATGGTCGCGAATCTGCGCGGCATTCGCGAATCGGGCACGATCTTCGCCGCGCCGACCTACGTCTTCGTGGCGATGATGTACGTCCTCATCGGCGTTGGCCTGTGGCGGCTGGCCACCGGCGACTTCAACTACGCGCCGCCGCCATCGGTGCGCCCGTTTGCCGCTGAAGGGCTCAGCGTCTTCCTCATTCTCCGCGCGTTCGCTCAAGGGTGTTCGGCGATGACCGGCACGGAAGCCATCAGCAACGGCGTCCCGGCGTTCAAGCCACCGGAAGCATCGAATGCCCGCAACACACTCGTCTGGATGGGCGTGCTGCTTGGTTCGATGTTTTTCGGCATGAACTTCGTCGCCACGAACATTGGCATCCTGCCTGCCTCCGACGAGACCATCCTGTCGCAGCTTGGCCGCGTGGTGTTTGGCAAAGGGCCGTTGTATGTACTGCTGCAGATCTCGACGGCGTTGATCCTGGTCCTGGCCGCGAACACGTCCTTCGCCGACTTTCCTCGGCTCGCCTCCATCCTGGCCCGCGATCGGTTTCTGCCACGCCTGTTTCAGTTCCGCGGCGATCGGCTCGCCTTCACCAGCGGCATTCTGGCTTTAGCCGTGCTGGCAAGCGTGCTGCTGGTCGTGTTCAACGGCAGCGTCGATCAGCTCATCCCGCTCTATGCGATCGGTGTGTTCGCCTCATTCACCCTGTCGCAGACCGGCATGGTGCGCTACTGGTGGCATCGACGCGAGCGCGGCTGGCCATGGCGCCTGGCGGCCAATTCCGTTGGCGGGATGACAACGGGCGTCGTGCTGGTAGTCGTGCTCATCAGCAAGTTTCGGGATGGCGCCTGGCTCGTCGTCGAGTGCCTGCCCATCCTGGTG
>DASYKL010000100.1:0-8208 GCA_035995405.1 Chloroflexota bacterium | reverse complement strand
TCCGGCGGGTTCGTCGACAACAACCCGCGCGACTACACGATGCGCACGATCTACGAAAACCTGCAGGACAATGGCCGCAGCTGGAAGATCTATTTCCACGACCTGCCGCAGACGCTCGCGCTGGCCAACCTGCGGACATCGCTCGCCCATTTCGCGCTGTTCGACGAGACGTTTGCAGATGACTGCGCCGCCGGCAAGCTCGCCAATTACACGTTCATCGAGCCGCGCTATTTCGATTTTCTATGGCTCCTGGCGAACGATCAGCATCCCCCACACGGCGTGCTGCCGGGCGAGCTGCTGTTGGCCGACGTGTATGAACACCTGCGAGCCTCGCCGTTGTGGGAGAAAACGGTACTGGTCGTGACCTGGGACGAGCACGGCGGGACGTACGACCACGTGCTACCACCCGCGGCAGTCAATCCGGACGGCAAATCAACACCGGAGTTCGCCTTCGATCGTCTCGGTGTTCGCGTACCCGCTTTGATTGTGTCGCCGTTCGTCAAGCGAGGCACGATCGACCACACGTTGTACGAGCACGCGTCGGTGCCGGCGTTTGTCAAGCAGGTGTTCGGCTTGCCTGACTTTTTGACCGCGCGAGACGCGGCAGCCAATACATTCGAGGCTGCGCTATCGTTGGATCAGCCACGCACCGACACTCCTGCGACGCTGAGCCGTCCGACGGGTGGTGCGTCAGCTCTCCCCGTGGGTCCGACGTTGCGCCAGATGTCGGCGGAAGCGGTCCTCGCTGCCAAAGCCGCGGGTGCTCCCTCAACAGCACTACCGACCGACCTCCAAACCAGCCTGGTGGCTCTGAGCCACGAGCTCGCAGCGGTCGAAACACCGGTGATGCGCCTGGTGCATCTGGCGGCGCGAACCGCCAGCGAGCACGACGCGGCAGTCCAGGTACTCGGCGCGGCGGCTCGCCTGCTCGGACTCTAGATGTGTCAGACGGTGGCAGCTTGCGGTTGGCGAGCCACTCTACCCATCGAACGCAGGATGCGGCCCGCCAGCATTTCCACCTGCCCGATCAATGCAACGCCGACGGCGAGGTGAAGCACCTGGATCAGCCAGTGCAGATCGCCAGGCAGCAGGCTGGCCTGGTTCAGACCGAGCCAAACGACGACGGCTCCCCACAACAGTGCGACACCAACGAATGGCGCGGGCAAGCGCGACAAGCCAGCCAGAATGGCCATCGTCCACAGCAGTGCGACAAGCAGCAGCCCGAGCATCATATGTATTGGAATCATCTGGTACTGGTTGCCGGTCCAGAACAGGATCCCCAGCACGAGCTGCAGAACCCCGAGGACGCGAACCAGGATGCGAAGAACCTTGACGCTAATAGTCAACAGGCGACCTCCTGACGTCAAGGTTGGCTGAGAGCTGTCGGTCGCAGGTCTCCAAACTGTCGCGAATTTGTCGCAGCGCGATGCGCCGTCGATTGCCGCTGCTACCCTGTCGCCCCAGATGCCAAGACCTCTGACCAATGGCACCGATTTCGTTAGCGGCGGCGCAGTATGAAGTTCGTCGTCTTCCAAACACACGCGGCTCTTGCCGAGGTCGGGCTGCTGACGGATCGTGGCGTCGTTGGCCTTGGCTCGTTACTCGGCGAGGACGACTCACCTCAGGCAGCGATGGAGCGCGTCATCGACGCGTACGACACGCTGCTGCCACGCCTGCTGGATCTCGCGGCGAGCGGTCCGGCTCGACCAGTGCGGGATGTTCAGCTGCAGCCACCGCTGCCTCGGCCAGGCAAAATCCTGTGCAGCACCGCCGTCTTCGACGGCCCAGCGGACCGCCCGCCGTTGCTCATGACGCTGAAAAGTCCTGAGTCGGTCATCGGCCCCGGTGAGACGATTCGGCTGCCCGATGTCGATGCAGCATGGCAGTTCGTCGCCGAAGCAGAGCTCGGCCTGGTGATCCGCGGGCCGGGCAAACAGGTCGCCGCCGCCGACTGGCGCCAGGCGGTCTTCGGTTACACGTGCGTCGTGGACGTCATGGCGCGCGGCGATGAACAGTTCGGCCGCGACTTCTGGCTGGCCAAAGCCGAAACGCTGGGTCCACTCGGACCTTGCATCGTGACCGCGGACGAAATCCCCGATCCCGGCACGCTGCGGGTCCGCTCGTGGCAGAACGGGACGCCCCGTCAGGATTATGCGATCGCCACAGCGAGTTACTCGGTCGGCGAACAGGTGGAGCTGGCGTCAACGGTGATGACGCTCAAGACGGGCGATGTGCTCGCCTGTGGCACGAGTCGGGTCGGCCTCGAGCCGCTGCGACAGGGCGATCGGCTCGACATCGAGATCGACCGGATCGGCCGCCTGGTGCTCGGCGTGTCGACACTCGCCGCCAGTCCCCTATGAAGCTAGCGCTCTTCGCCGCCGACGACGGTCAGGCTCGCCCCGCTGTCATCACCGACGATGCACTCGTCGACGTTAGCGCGCTCGTCCCGCCAGGTCGGACGCCGCAACGTACGATGGAGACGCTCATCGATGGCTTCGATGGCTTACGACCGGCGCTCGAGCAGGCGGCGGCCGAGGGCGCGCGGCGGCCGCTGGAGCAGGTACGGCTGCTGGCACCACTGCCACGGCCGAGCAAAGTCATGTGCTGCATCGCCAATTACTGGGAACATGCCCAGCGCGAGCCGCGACCGCTCAACATGTTTCTGAAAAATCCAGACGCCGTTGTCGGACCCGGTGACGTCATCCGCCTGCCGGACTACACGGTGCCGTGGATGTTCATGCACGAGGCGGAGCTCGGCGTCGTCCTGAAGGGTCCTTCCAGGCATGTCAAACGGGCCGACTGGCGCAGCGCGGTCTTTGGTTACACCGGCATGATGGATATCACGGGCCGCGGCGAAGGCCGTTCGACCTGGGGTCGCGGTACGTGGCTTGGCAAATCGTTCGACACCTTCCTACCGCTCGGTCCGTGCATCACGACGGCCGACGAAATCGAGGACCCCAATGACCTGTGGGTCCAGTTCTGGAATGACGGTCAACTGCGGCACAACTACAACACCGACGACATGGAGCACCGTGTGCCGGAGCTCGTCGAATTCGCCTCGCGGACGCTGACGCTGCGCTCAGGTGACCTGATCTGCTGTGGCACCAATCACGAAGGGCTGGGTCCGGTGCAGGATGGCGAGACGGTCGAGCTGTTGATCCATGGCATCGGCCGCCTGGCACTCACCGTCACGGACCCGCTCAAACGAATCTGGGAGCGCGGGATTTATATGGGCCAGGACTCGGTCAACCACGAGGCGGTTCGTCGCAATCGACCGCACGATGCGCATCTGCTGCGCGATGCAACCTGAGCGTCTCGGGCCGCGTTACCCGACGCGGGCGCTGGAGGCCGATTGGGCGTGCTGCCGGTCGTAGCCGCCGTGGCGGTGCATGATCGAGTCAGCTTCGTTGGTCCGTTCGCCACCGCGGACCGCAACCAGGGAGCGGCCGCCGCGCACCTCCTGCTCGTAGTACTTTGCTTCGTCCTCAGGCACACCCATGCCGACGAGCGCACCAGCAATCGCACCGAGACCCGCGCCCAGGGCAGCACCACCCAATGCGGCGGCGAGTGCGCCGGCGGCGACGAACGGACCGACGCCCGGCACCGCCAACGCACCCAGTCCAACGAGCCAACCGGCGAGTCCGCCAAACAGACCGCCGGTCAAGGCTCCGGTGACCGCGCCCTCTTTGGCCTTTTCCTTGCCGTCTGACGCCCGCTCACCTGTTCGGCCGCTGTCGGCGGCTCGCGTACCGCCGTCCGGGGTCAGCAGGCTGATGTCGTTCTTGTCGAAGCCCGCATCTCGCAGCGCGTCGATGGCATCGCGTGCCCCCACCGGCTCATAGAAGACACACACGGCCACGGTTCGGGTACTCATCGTCATTCCGCCAGTGTGCGGACGAGGCTGCTAGAGCCGCGTTTGAACGACGTGTGAAGTTCGCCACTTCGGGCGGACCGCACCTGTTGCCAGGTACACCCCCGCCAGGACCAGCACACAACCCACCAGAAACGTCGGCGTCGGTCGTTCGCCGAGCACGACGATGGCCAGGCACAGTCCAGACAATGGCTGCAAGAACATCAACCCCCCGGCCTGGGCGGCTGGCAACGCCCGCAAACCCCAGAACCAGACGGCGAAGCCAACGAAGGTCACCACCACGGACAGATACAACAGCAGGGTCCACCCGAGGGGGCTTGTTGCCAGGGGCGGCGTGACCCCGCTGGCCAGCTCGTACACGGCGAAGGGCAAGCTGGCGACGGCGCCGCCAAGACAGCTGACGCCGCAGAAAAGCATCGGCGAGTAGCGCTGAGCGAGACTTTTGCCGAACACCGTATAAAGCGCGTAGGCGATGGCCGACAACAGGACCACTCCGTTGCCCGTCAGGCTCTGGTCGAGCATTTCGCCAGGCGCCGTGATAACGGCGACGCCGCCAATGGCCAGCACGACGCCGCCGATGGTCAATGGCCTGGCCGGTTCGCGCAGCAGCACGGGCGCCAGGGTGGCGATCCACAGCGGGCTGGTCACGGCCATGACGGTGGCGGTGGCGCCGCTGGTCAGGCCCGCGCCTATGGCTTGCAAGACCTGTACGCCAGCAAAGCCAATGATGCCGAGGCCGGCCATACGCCAGGCGTCACGCCCGGGCACGGCGAGAATGGCCCGTGGCTGAAGCACCACAGTGAACAGCACCGCGGCAATCACGAGTCGTGCGGCGGCTAGAGAAAATGGACCGAAGCTCAGGAGCGCCAGTTTGGTGGCTGGCAGCGAGCCACCCCAGACCAGGTTCAGCAGCGCCAAGCCCAGCAGGGCGAGGCCAGGAGAGGGAACAGCCTCAAGCCGCGAGCTGACCCGAGAGACGCTCGCGAATGAGGACACGTGTGTTCGAGGATAACGAAGTGACGCAGTAACGGCGTGCAGCCCGAACGCCGTCGCTGGTACCCCGCTGGCTAGTCAGGAATCTGCCCGAGTCGGCCCGCACGGTAGTCGTCAAACGCTTTGGCGAGCTCTTCGTGGGTGTTCATCACGAACGGGCCGGACCACGCGACGGGCTCACCGATTGGCAGGCCGCCCATGACGTAGACATCCAGCACCGGCGCGCGGCCATCTTGTGCCTGCGCAGCGCCGATGCGGATCGCATCGCCCTGGCCGAGCACGGCCAACTGGCCTTCCTGTAACCGACGACGGTCGGCACCGACAGACCCCGAGCCACTCAGGACGTAAACGAGCGCGTTGTAGTCACGCCGCCACGGGATGTCTACCTGGGCACCTGGTTGCAGGGTGGCGTGGACCACTGAGATTGGTGAGTAGGTGACTCCCGGTCCTTGATGGCCATCAACATCACCAGCGATCACGCGCAGCAGGGCGCCACCATCGGGTGAGCTGAGCAGTGACACCGCGTTGGCGCGGATATCCTGGTAGCGCGGCGTGACCAGCTTGTCTTGCGACGGTAGGTTGACCCACAGCTGCAGGCCGTGGAACAGGCCGCCGCTGGTGACCAGCCACTCGGGCGGGCGCTCGATATGCAGAATGCCGCCACCGGCGGTCATCCATTGCGTGTCGCCATTAGTAATAGTGCCGCCGCCGCCGTTGGAGTCACGGTGCTCGAACGTGCCGTCGATGATGTAGGTGACGGTTTCGAAGCCGCGGTGGGGATGCCAGGAAGTCCCCTTCGGCTCACCGGGGGCATACTCGACTTCGCCCATCTGGTCGAGGTGGATAAACGGATCAAGATCGGCCAGCGAGACACCGGCGAAGGCTCGTCGGACGGGGAAGCCTTCACCTTCGAAGCCGCGTGGAGCCGTGGTGATGGTACGAATTGGGCGGAGCGTAGTAGATGCGGGGTCGAGCGTCGAAATTCGAGGCAGGACCAGGTCGCGGGGGGCGGTGACTGCTGGCATTGCAATGTCCTTTAACGACCTGGTGTCGGTGTGTATTCCGCCGCGTGTGTATGTCTGTGCCCGTGGTTTAGAGTTTGAACTTATGGCGGAACGCGGCTGGGGTCCTCGGTTGAAGGCCGTTTGGCGGCAGCGGTGTCCGCGCTGCCTGCAGGGATCGGTGTTTCGTGGCCGAGGCATGAAAATGTATTACGCCTGCCCGCGCTGCCGCGTTGTGTACGGACGCGAGAACGGCTACTTCACGGGCGCCATGATCGTCAGCTACATGCTGGCCGTGCCGTTGCTCGGCGCATTGGCCGTCATCTTGTGGTTGTTGACCGGCTGGCGTGCGGAATGGGTCATCCTGGTCTCAGGCCTGCTGTTCTTGCCGTTTGTGCCAGCCCTGTTCCGCTACTCACGGGTGACCTGGATGCACTTCGATCGGGTGGTCGATCCGAGCCTGGAGTCGGAGCGGTTCGTCAGGCCCAAGACCAACCACGCGGCCTGATAGGCAGCAGCTAGGCCGAGGCGACCTGGTACGGCGGCCGGTAGCCAAGCTCACCGGAAATGGCTTCGGCCGCTTCGAGCAACCCAGGCAAGAAGTCGCGCTCCATGGTCCGCGTGGTAATGCCTGGCCGCACCACGATCACGCACACGGCCGCCACCACCCGACCATCTCGGGCGTGGACCGGTGCCGCCAGCGAGCGCAAGCCCGGCTCCCATTCCTCGTTGCTCAGGGCGTAGCCCTGTCGGGCGACTTCGCGCAGCTGGGGCAGCAGCTCGTCGACTGATGTAGCGGTCGTAGGCGTGAACTTCTCGAAAGGCTGGCGCGTGGCCAGCTGACGAATAACGCCGACGTCGAGGCCAGCCAGCAATACTTTGCCCATGGCCGTGGCGTGGGCCGGGAAACGCGCACCAGGGCGGACGTTGGCGGAGATCAGGCGGCTCGACGACACGCGAATGGCGTGCCGTACCTCGGTGTCTTCGAGTACCGCCATCCCCGTGTCCTCGCCCAGCGCCGCGGCCAGGTCCTCGAGGTACGGCCGCGCGACGTCGGCGTAGTCGAGGATCGAAGTCGTGACGTCCTGGAGCTGCAGCATCTTCCACGACAGGCGGTAGCGCTTGGTCTGCGGATCCTGCCGAACGTAACCCGCCTCTTCCAGCGTGCGAATCAAGCGCAATGTCGTCGGCATGCCGAGCCCGACGCGGCGGCTCAGCTCGAGCAGCGAGTGCGGCCCGGGCTCATCAATAAAGCAGTCCAGCAACGCCAGGCCACGGCCGAGCGCTTCGACGAAATAGCGCCCTCTGGTCGGCGGGGGATCGACTGCCATGGGGCTGGACTCAGGCCGAGACGAACGTCACGCTGTGGTGGGACAGGGCGGTGAGCACATCGACCGCTTCGCGAACCATCTCCTCGAGAACGATGTGCGCTGGGCGTATCGCCGTGATCGAGCCGGCAATCTGGCCGCCGAGCTGCATGGCCAGGTCGTTGCGACCCGCGGCGCGGGCGGCTGCCAACAGACGACCGGAGATCTGGCCTTGCAGGCCCATCGGCAACGGTGGCAGACCAGACTGCTCCCAGGCTTCAACGAGCGGGTTGTGCAGTGCGCGCGCCGTCTTGCCAGAGTAGAGACGGGTGACCCGTGTGTCTTCGTCGCTGGCGTCGACGACATGCTGGCGGTGTTCGGGCAGGATGTTTGCTTCTGGGGTGGCGAGGAATGCGGTGCCGACCCAGACCGCCTGCGCGCCGAGGGCCAGGGCGGCGGCCACGGCCCGGCCATCACCTACGCCGCCGGCCAGGACGACCGGGGTTGGCGACACCGCATCGACGACCTGTGGGACAAGGGCAAAGGTGCCAACGCGACCGGTGTGGCCGCCGGCTTCGTAGCCCTGGGCGACGATCACATCGACCCCGTCGCGCTGGACGCGGCGGGCGGTCTTGACGTTGCCGACCAGACCGAAGACGGTGATGCCGGCCTGGTGGAGGGCGGGGATGTAGGCAGCCGGGCTGCCGAGACCAGCGGCGAAAACGGCGGGTCGTTCTTTGATGATGGCGTCGATATGGCGTTGCTGGCGCTCCGCGGCGGCGTACGGCGTCTCGGTGAACGGCCCGTCGTTGCCGGCGGCGAGGGCGTAGCCGCTGGCGGGTGGGACGCCGAGGTGCTCGAGCGTGTCGTCCACCCAGCGCCAATAGCGCGGGTCGACCTCGCCGCGCGCTGGCGCCGACGGTTCCCCCTTGGCTGGACCGCCGACACTGGGCAGCAACAGGTCGACGCCGAAGGGCTTCCTGGTTAGCTTGCGAATCTCAGCTACGGCTTCGTGGAAGGCGTCGATATTGTGGCC
>DASYKL010000099.1:0-3263 GCA_035995405.1 Chloroflexota bacterium | reverse complement strand
CACGCCGTTATGGCCATTGTGGTCGTGTCATGGCCCGGGCATGCCCGCGTGGTGCGCAGCCTGGTGCGAACGACGATGCAGTCTGACTACGTCTCCGTCGCACGCTTGCTCGGCGCGTCGGCTGGCCGCGCGCTCGCAGTCGACGTGCTGCCGAACATCGCCGGCCCCATCATCGTTCTGGCGGCACTCGATCTGGGCAATGCCATCTTGCTGCTATCGGGCTTGTCGTTTCTCGGACTGGGTGCGCGACCGCCAGCCGCCGAATGGGGCTCCATGGTCTCAACCGGGGCGCAGCACTTCGAGGCCTGGTGGATCGGGACGTTTCCTGGCCTGGCTATTGTCACGGTCGTGCTCGCCTTCAATTTCCTCGGCGACAGCCTGCGCGATGCGTTCGATCCGCAAGCCATCACCAGCCAGGCGCGCGGTCAATGAGCGCGCTCCTCGACGTCTCCAACTTGCGCATCGAACTGACCGGCCGACATAGTCCAGTGACCATCGTCGACGACATCGACTTCAGCGTCGAGGCGGGCGAAGTCTTCGGGATCGCCGGTGAATCTGGCAGCGGCAAGACCATGACGGCGCTGTCGGTACTCGGTCTGTTGCCCAATTCGATGCGCGCCAGCGGCCAGGCCGTCCTCGGTGGACGAAACCTTCTCACCCTCTCGCCTTCGGCGTTGCGCGACGTCCGTGGCCGCCAGATCGCCATGGTCTTTCAAGATCCAACATCGTCTCTACACCCGATGCTGAGCATCGAGCACCAGTTGACTGAGCATCTCCGCTTCCACCTCGGCCTCGGCCGCGATCAGGCCCGCCAACGCGCATTCGAGCTGCTGACGGAAGTCCGCATCCCGGATCCGGCCGCGGCGCTGAATGGCTATCCGCACCAGTTCAGCGGGGGCATGCGCCAGCGGATCCAGATCGCAATGGCGCTGGCCTGCGAGCCACAGTTGCTTATCGCCGACGAGCCCACCACAGCGCTGGATGTGACGGTCCAGGCCGGCATCCTGCGTCTGCTGGATCGCTTGCGGCGTGACTCCGGTATGGCCGTCATCTTGATCACCCACGACCTGGGTGTGCTGTCAGCACTGGCGGACCGGATGATGGTGATGTACGCCGGCCGAGTAGCGGAGACGGGCACCAGCGCTGAAGTGCTGCGCAGCGCGCGCCACCCCTATACGCGTGGGTTGCTCGATTCATTGCCGCATCCGGAGGCCGCCGATCAACCGCTCGTGCCGATCGGCGGTACGCCGCCCAATCCGGCGCAACGTCCGAGCGGCTGCGCATTTCACCCCCGTTGCGCCTATGCGACGGACCGCTGCCGCCGCGAGGTGCCGCCGTTGATTCGGTTGGACTCCGACCGCGCGATGGCCTGTCCCGTCGATCCTTTTGCAGCTCTGGCACTGAGCGTATGAGCATGCTCGACATCCGCAATCTGGAAGTCGTCTACCAACGGACGGATGGCACGCCGGTCCACGCCGTCGCTGGTGCCAGCCTGTCCGTCGAAGTCGGTGAGATCGTCGGTCTGGTCGGCGAGACCGGTTGCGGTAAGTCGTCACTGGCTCGCGCGGCGGTCGGTCTGACGCCGATTGCCGGCGGCGAGGTCCGCTTCGACGGCGCTCCGGTTTCCGCATTGGGTCGACGCGCTCGAACAAAGACCGATGTCCGACTCCAGATGGTCTTTCAAAATCCGTACGGCTCGTTGAATCCACGCCGCAAGATCGGCGAACAGGTGGCCGATGCGTTGACCATCCTGTCCGATGGTGCGCGCGGCGATCGACGTGGACGTGTCGTGGAATTACTGCGCCGCGTCGGTCTGTCGAGCGACATGGCCGATCGGCATCCGCACCAGTTGAGCGGCGGTCAGCGGCAGCGCGTGGCAATCGCGCGAGCGCTGGCAGCTAGCCCGAAGGTGATCGTGTTGGACGAGCCGCTGTCAGCGCTGGATGCGTCGGTCCAGGCCCAGGTGGCGAATCTACTGGTGGACCTGTCGCGCGAGCTAGGGATGGGCATGCTGCTCATCTCGCACGATCTGGCCATCGTGCGCCACGTTGCTCACCGCACCGCGGTGATGTACCTGGGCCACATCGTCGAGAGTGCGCCGACGCGGCAGTTGTGGAGTGCGCCGGCGCACCCGTACACCCGCGCCTTGATCGATGCAATTCCGCATCCCGATGGCGCAGGCCACTTACCCGAAGCGTTGGCTGGTGAGATTCCCGATCCAGCGCATCCGCCGCTGGGGTGTCGCTTCAATCCGCGCTGTCCGCACGCGTTCGACCGGTGTCGCGTCGATTCGCCGGTGCTGCAACCTCTCGATGGTGCGCGAACCGTTGCGTGCTGGCTGCACGAGCCAGCCGAAGCAGGTCGAGTACCGGTTGTGTCGGAATTTCGGACGGCTGTGTGAGCGTACCGAACAGCGAGGGCCAGGCCGACGGACTGTCCGGCCGCGCGGTCGTGTCGACTACCGCGGGCGCTGGCCGGTTGAGTGCCCAGGCGTATGACACGATCCGCGAGCAGATCCTGCGCCGTCAGCTACCGGCCGGCAGCGTGCTCGCCGAAGACGCGTTAGCGGTCACCCTCGGCATGTCGAAAACGCCGGTACGCCAGGCGTTGCTGGCGCTGCACCAGGAAGGTCTGCTCGAGCTGGGGCCGCGGCGTCAGATGCAGGTGTGCAGCGTCCCACCGGCGCGGCGTCAGGAGCTGCGCGAGGTACGCGAAGCGCTCGAGCGCATTTCGGTCAGCTATGCGTGCCGCGATCTGTCGGATGATGACCTGGATCACCTGCGGACGCTTCTCCGCCGCCAGCGGCGGGCTGCTGAAGCCGGTCGCGTAGACGAGTTCATCGACCTGGATGAAGAGCTCCACCTGACGATCGCCGCCCGTTGCGGCCTGGATCTGGTGCCAAGAATGTTGCGCCAGCTACGCGGTTTCGTGCGCCTGATGCAGCTCAATACCCGCCGCGAAGAAGGCTATTTGTTGCGCGTCCTGGCCGAGCACGAACGGATCGTCGATGCGATCGAAGCGCGAGACGAAGACGCAGCATACGACGCTCTGCGCGAGCACCTGCACACCAACGAATACGTCCAGGCGACGTAGGTTCCACGTTCATCCGCTCGGGAGAGTCGGCTCCGGAGTGGGCCAAGCGTCTCAGGTCAGAGGTGGCTCAGAATCGCGTCAGTGACGTCCGTCGTCCTGGCGGTTCCACCGAGGTCGGGCGTCAGCACACCAGACGCAGTGGTCGCTTCGATCGCCCGCATCAGGGTCGC
>DASYKL010000098.1:0-4749 GCA_035995405.1 Chloroflexota bacterium | reverse complement strand
TATGACCAACGACGCGTTCAACATGCTGGCTCCGCTGCCGGATGGCAGCCAGGCCGCGCGAGCCATCGCTCTGGCATTGGCCGACGCGCGCATCGAGGCAGGTCAAGTCGACTACGTCAACGCGCATGCCAGCGCTACGCCAATCGGCGACCGCGCCGAAGCGCAGGCCATTCGCTGCGCTCTGGGCAAGCGGGTGCCTGTCAGCGGGACCAAGGGCCTGTACGGCCACCCGCTGGGCGCGTCGGGTGCGATCGAAACTGCCATCGCGGCACTGGCGATTGCGCGTGGCGTCATACCGGGGACAGCCAACCTGGTCGAGCCTGATGCGGACAACGCGCTGAACCTGATTGGTCCACTCGGTTTGACGGAGCGACCGCGGGTCGTGGTCAACAACGCGTTTGGGTTCGGCGGGATCAACACGGCGCTGGTACTAACGGCTATCGATCGCCAGGCGTAAGAGCAGATATGCGCCGAGGGCGCCGGCGCTCGCCGTATTCAGCCGCATCACCCGGCGGTAAGTCCCAAGGATGTCGTCGGGGTCATGGCGTCGCGCCCAGAGACCTAAGAGGACCATCTGGGCTAGAAGGCCAGCGCCCACCACCACGGCATCGACCAGGCCGAAGCGCGAGGCGATGACACTCACCATCAGGGAGCCGCCCAGGGCGGTCGCAGCGAGAGCGAATGCGAAACAGCGAGCGGGGCCCCAGACCACAGCCAAGGTGCGGTCACCGCGGGCGGCGTCTTCGTCGGTCTGATACAGCTGGCTCAAGGGGTACAGCGCCAGGATCAGCAGCATTGCCGCCAGCGCGCCGCGCACGCCGTCGGGAGTGAAGACCGAAGTCAGATCGCCGCGGGTGGCGGTCCACGCACCGCAGAAAGCGAGCGCGCCCTGCCCGAAGCCGACGACGACCAGGCTCGCCACGGGGTGGGCCTTCAGCCTGATGCGTGGGTGCGAATACGCCACAGACAGTCCGACGAACAGGCCATAGAGCACAAAGAACCAGGCGTTGACGAACGCAGCCAGGAGCCAACCGAACGCTTGCACGGCCAGCGAGAACGGCAGCAACGCCTGGACGACTGACGGTGGGTGTTCGAGGCCACCCACGGGGCCAACGTCGCGGTCGTAGTACGAATTGAACGCCGTCGCTCCCGAATACAGGAACGCGTGAAAGCTCACGAAGCCAACCAGGACGGGGGCCGCTGTGCCGCCGCCGGCGATGAGCCAGCCCCACAGGTAGACCGGCGCGAGGAGGAGTTGGAAGTGCAGTCTGAGGTGAACCAGCAGCGTCCGTGGCACTGGTCTTTTTTGTCTTACGGAGCTGTGGCGGTCGCCAGCAGGCCGAGCCCGCCCAAGGTCTCACGCGTTTCGCAGTCTTGAAACCCGGCGCGCTCGAGCGTGGCTATCAGTGAGGCGGGGGTGAAACGACCGTGCACACGGCTGAACGGGCGCCACAGGCTGACGGCGACCAGGTGCCGCGGGTCGCGGCTGACGGCAAGCGCCTGCCTGATTGTCACGGACCTGGCATTGGGCTCCATCAAGACGAGGCGGCCACCGGGCTTGAGCACGCGTTTGATTTCGCTCAGCGTTTGGGCGCGGTCGGCAACGAGGTAGAGGAAGCTGTGCCCGGTGGCGGCATCCACGGTGTTTGCCTTGAGCGGCAGCCGGCCGGCGTCGGCGCGCAACCAGCTCAATAGGCTCGCTGACAGGGACGCGCTACGTCGGCGGCGGCGGGCTTCGCCGAGCATCCGTGGGGCCAGGTCCAGACCAATCAGTCGCGCGCCTGGCAGGTTTCTGGCGAGCTCGAAGGTCGAAACGCCTGGCCCGCAGCCGAGGTCCAGGATGGTCCCCTGCCGGATATCACCGAGCTGCGCCGCCAGCGCAGCGCAGCTCGCCCGCCAGGCTGCCTGGGCCGTAAACCACGCATACACATCCGCGCCCAGGTTGAACAGCCAGGAAGAATCCACGCCCGCCCAGGCTATCCCCGATCGCTCCGCGAACGTCAGGAAGCACCGTTGGTGGCGTTGTCCTCTTCTTCCTCTTCTTCGTCGGACTGTTCATCTTCGACACCGGCGAGGAGGGACGCTCTGGTCAGGGCGATCGCTGCTTCGCGGAGGGCGGCCCTGGCATCTTGACGGCTGATGCTCAGCTCGTCGGCTAGCTCGGCTAGCAGCGAGTCCTCACCTTCCATTTCCCCAGACTCGTACAGGTCGAGCTCGTCGGCGGTACTGTCTTCCCCATTATCCTGGCCGTCGCTGACGACCCAGTTGGCCTGCCACGGCCAGGTTGCCGGGGCCAGCGGCTCGGGCCAGCCGAACAGCAGCGTCGTGCCGCGGTCAGGTAACTCCGCATCTTCAACGAAGGACACGCCAAACACGACCTGGCCCTGCACGATGCGCCCTGCCGGCGAGGCTTCGCCGAGCTCCTCGAGCGCCCCCTCGCGCAACAGGTCGAGCGTGCCGGCGGCATCGCCAATAGCCCACAACGCTTCTTCCGGCACGCCCAGCTCGTCCGAGCGTCGGGCGAGGCTCTCGGCCGCCGTAGCCAACGCCGTTTGCAGATCCTCCTCGAGGGTGGCCAGATCGCGGCCGGCGGATCGCCAGCGGCCGCTCGTCAATCTACCGAGTCGCTGACACGCCTGTGCGGCGCTTGCGACGTGCTCGTATGCCGCCAGATGGGCCGAGGCCACGATGGCCGTCTGGACCGCCTGCACGACGCTCTGGGGCGCGGGCATTCGTATCTTGCAATGGTACCCGTTCTCGTCAGACGCCGAGGCTGGCCAGGTAGGCGCGACTGGTGCGCGCGCTCTCGATGGGCGCGAGCCAGGTCGAGTCCTGTTCGATCATCAGCCAGCCCTCGTAGCCAATATCGGTGAGCGCTGCCAGCAGGCCCGGCACGTCAAGGATGCCGCGACCGAGCTCGGTAAACACTCGCCGCCGAACTGCGTCGGCGAACGGCACGCCCTCGCGGCGCACACCCGCCAGGACGTCACCGTCGACGTCCTTGAGGTGCAGATAGGCAATCCGCTCCGGGTAGGCGCGCACCACCTCGACCGGGTCGATGCCACCGCAGATCGCGTGGCCAACGTCCCAGCACAGCTTGACGAGTGGTGCCGGCGCCCGCGCCAGCAGCTCCGTCAGCTCAGCGCGAGTTTCGATCCACGTCCCGGCATGCAGGTGAAAGGTCGCTTGCAGGCCAGCCTGGCGTGCGATCTCCGCCGTCTGACACACGCGGTCGGCCAGCTCATCCCATTGGCTCGGCGTCAGCCGCGGCGTGGTCGGCTCGTCAGCTGCGCGGCACGCGACAGCCATGCGCGCCGGAGAGCCGTAATGGGCCAGGTTGACGTACGACGCGCCGCTAGCCGCGAGGCGATCGCACAGGCGGCGCGTGTGTTCGAGATCGTCAACCGGGCTGACCTGAAAGAAGCCAAGGCCGCACCAGGCCGACGGCATGGCCAGACCGCGCGTCTCTAGCGCACGGCGCAGCACGGTGGGCTCGGTGGGAAAACCGTCGCCGAGCTCGGTGGCCCGATAACCGGCCAGCACAACCTCGTCGAGGAGCGTCTCGTATGGCACGAATGGGCCGAGCTCGGTCCGCAAGTCCTCGTTGTTCCAGGTGATCGGGGCAAACCCGAGCTTGAAGCCACTCATGCGCGAGGCTGCAGTGGCGCGGTCGACCGGCGTACGACCAGCTCATTCGGCATCAGCACGCTGCGCTGCACGCTGCTGACCGTGCTCGGGTTGACGCCATGTTCGATGACTTCGAGCAACAGGTCGGCCGCTTGTTCGCCGAGCTGACGAATTGGCTGGCCAACGGTGGTCAGCGGCGGGTTGGCCAGCGCCGCAAAAGGGATGTTATCGAAGCCAACGATCGACAGATCGGCTGGCACGCGTCGACCTGCACTGCGTGCCGCTTCGAGCGCACCAAGGGCCATGAGATCGTTCAACACAAAGATCGCCGTCAGATCAGGCGCATGGTCGAGCAGCTCACTCGTGGCGACGCGTCCGCCTTCGATCTGGTGATCGCCGTACATGGTGGGCACCGCGGCGCGGTCAACTGCCATTCCCGAGTCGCGCAAAAGATCCAGGAACCCGCCCTCTCGATCGGCCATGCCTTCGTCAAGGGGCAAAGCACTGACGATGCCAATGGCCCGATGGCCCAGGTCAAACAAGTGTTGGGCGGCCAGACGGCCGCCCTGGCGATTGTCGGCGCAGACCGTCGGCACACTGGCCATCGGGCTGTGGACGAGGACCACGGCCAGGCCTTCTTCGACAGCCCGCTGCAGCTCAGGCAGGATCGGGCTCAGCTCGTCGCCCAGACAATAAATTGCGCCAGCCAGCTGCTGCGAGCGCACGAGCTCGAGATAAGCCGCTTCGCGGCGGGGGTCGTATTCGCTGTTGCCCAGCACCAGCGTATAGCCACGCTCTCGGACGCGGTCCTCTGCGCCAAGGGCCAAAGCAGGGAAGTAGGGATTGGTAATGTCCGGGATAATCAGGCCAAGAGCGAAGGGCCGCCGCCAGACCAGACTCTGGGCGACACGGTTTGGTCGATACCCAAGTCGTTTAATGACGTCTTCGACGCGGCGGCGCGTCTGTCCACTGGTGGGACGGTTGCCGGATAGGACGTGCGAAACCGTGCTGATCGAGACGTTGGCGGCGCGCGCGACGTCGCGAATGGTCACACTGGCAGGACGCGCCTCAGGGTCAGGCCGAGACACCGGCTCATTGTCCGACGGCCTCACGGTAGTGGCG
>DASYKL010000097.1:0-2937 GCA_035995405.1 Chloroflexota bacterium | reverse complement strand
ACGCTCTCGTGCAAGCTCCAGCAACGCTTTTTCGCGCTCCACCAACCCGTCACTCGGTACGGCTTCGATCAGCGACAACCGCGCATAGCCGTTTTCGACTAGCGCCAGGCCGAACGGGATAGTGACCTGCTGCAGCGTGCGCCGGGCGACCGACGGTATCAAGCGCTCAAACTGGTCGAAGCCACGCCCGTGAAAGGTGTCAGCGCCCTTCTGTTTGCCGAGGCCAATGGCGATCATCTTGAGCAGTCCAGACTCGGTCTCGGCGTGGAAGTCGGTGTGTGGCTTGATGCGATTGATTGGGATCACCACATCCGCTTCGCTAGCTGCGATGCGGTCGAACCAGACCGGCACGCCGTCCTCGACATAGCCGAGCTGCAGCGTGTCCATACCCGCGCGGATAGGGCAGCCGACGGCGTCCGGCGTGACCCCATACTGGGCGAGAACCTCCAGCTGACCGTCCGCCGTTGCACCGCCGTGGCTGCCCATTGCGGGTACCACGAACGGCTCACCGCCGAGACGGCGGACCTCCGAGACAGCGGCGCTGACCACTTCGGCGAGACGATCGATGCCTCGGCTGCCAACTCCGAGCGCAACACGGGTCCCCTGGCGGATAGCGACCCGGACGTGGGGCCGCAGAAATTCAGCGGCCACAGCGGCGCCGACATCTTCGACCTCCGACGCGTCAAGCTGCTGCCGCACGCGGACCCAGCGAGGGAGCTCGCCGCGCAGGAACACCTCGAAGCTCAACGATTGCCTCCTTTCAGATACCGCTGTACGCGCTGAAGCCGCCGTCAACCGGCACCACGATGCCGTTGATAAATGCAGCACCTGGACTGCACAACCAGATCAATGTCCCGACCAGCTCGTCCGGCTCGCCGAAACGACCAGCCGGTGTGTGGCGAACGATCGTCTGGCCGCGGTCAGTCAGGCTGCCGTCAGGGTTCACTAACAGTGAGCGGTTCTGCTCGCCGACAAAAAAACCAGGTGCGATGGCATTAACGCGCAACCCGTCACCAAAAGAGCGCGCCAGCTCGACAGCCAGCCAGCGGGTGACACTGTCGACTGCCGCTTTGGCCGCGGAATACCCCAGCACGCGTGTGATTGCTCGGGTGGATGCCATCGACGAAATGTTGATCATGCAGCCACGTCCGGTGGCGCCATCCGGGCGGTGGGCCATGACCTGGCCAAATACCTGACAGGCCATGATGGAGCCCATCAGGTTCAACTCCACAACCTCACGCAGCGCGGCCGGCGTCAGATCGAATACCGTCCGACCCGCGGCCAGCGTAGCAGCTGGCGTGTTACCGCCTGCCGCGTTCACCAGAATGTCGATCCGTCCACATCGCTTGACCAGCTGTTCGCGCGCCGAAGTCAACTGCTGCGTATCTGTCACATCGGCCGCCAGGGACATCGCTGCGCCGCCGCCGGCCTCAATCTGCCCGACGACGCCGTCAGCCGCGGCCCTACGCCGCCCGAGGACGCCCACGAACGCGCCAGCCCGAGCGAGGCCTCGCGCCATCGCGCTGCCGAGGACACCCGTGCCGCCAGTCACCACCGCAACCTGACCCTGCAAACTGAATTGCTCGACCAGGAATGTCTCGACCGTCACAGGCGGTACGCCCGCTTGGGACAACCGTACGTCAGCTCGTGCGCCAGCAGCGGTCCGTCGTCCTCGTCCAGTATCCCGCGGACGATCTGCCCCGCCAGCCAGTTGCAGGTGACACGGCGCCAGACGTCGTGTCGCACCGCGATCGAGGCGAACGCGCGAGTATCGTCGTTGAAGCCAGCCAGGTTGTACACACCGGCCGTTTCGACCACTGCGTCAAGGTAGCGCTGCATACCCCTCACACTGTCGAAGAACCACCATGGCGGGCCGAGAAAGACCGCCGGATAATGACCGGCGAGTGGGGCCAGCTCACGGCTGTACGTCGTCTCGTCGACGGTGAAGGGAATCACTCGGAACCGCGGATCGTTGCCGAATACGCCGAGCAGCGGTTGAAGACCACGTGTGAACTCTGTCGCCAGCGGGATATCCGCACCGGCGTCTGGACCGAAGCGCTCGTACACCGCCGGATTGTGATTGCGGAAACTGCCGATGTGCAGCTGCATCACCAGTCCATCTTCGGTAGCCATCCGCGCCTGCTCGAAGAGCATATGCGCGGTGAAGTGCTCCGCATCAGCTGGCTCCGTGATGCCGCGCAGCGCCCGTTCGAATATCTCATTCGCCGCGGTCGCCGACAGTGCCTGCGTTTGGGCCGTCGACGCCGAGTGGTCGGTGGCGAATGCGCCTGCTGCCTTGAATTCCTGACGGCGCTGTTCCAGGGCGCGAATGTACGACGAGTAGTCGACAACCGAGATGGCGCTGACGTCCGACAACCGATCGATGTTGTCTCGCCAACCAGGCGCGTCCAGATTCACCACCCCATCCGGCCGGAGTGTCGGCCGAACGCTACTCAAACCGTCGTGGTGCAGCGACTCGTGCTGTTCCAGGCTGTCCGTCGCAGCGTCGGTCGTGGCAAATACCTCGATGTTGAAGCGCTCAAAGAGACGGCGAGGCGTGAAATCTGGCTCGGCGAGTCGACGCTCGATCTCAGCGTAGATCTGGTCAGCGTTTTCGGCACATGGCTTTTCGGTAATGCCGAAGAGCTCTATCAGCTCGGCCTTCAACCACAGGGCTGTCGGCGTGCCCGCGAACAGCGGGAAATAGGTGGCGAATGCCCGCCACACGGCACGCCCATCCGACTCCACCGGCGTGCCGTCGCGCGTTGGTATGCCCAGGTCCTGCATAGGCACACCCTGGCTGTACAGCATGCGGAAGACATAGTGGTCCGGAACGATGAACAATTGCGATGGTGAAGGGAAACGGGCCGCCGGATCTGCCAGCACGGATACCGGCACATGACCATGCGGACAGATGCGCGGCAGCGACTGCACTTG
>DASYKL010000096.1:0-4209 GCA_035995405.1 Chloroflexota bacterium | reverse complement strand
CGCCTTTACCGTACCCCGGCGGTCATCCTGAAGCGCATGGACCTCGGCGAGGCCGACCGCATCGTCACCTTCTTCACCCGCGACGTCGGCAAACTGCGCGCCGTCGCTAAAGGCGTCCGCCGCACCACCTCGCGCTCAGCCGGCCATCTCGAGCCGTTCACCCTCTCGGACATCATGTTCGCCGCTGGCCGAGAGCTCGACGTCGTCTCACAAGCCGACACCCTCGAGTCTTTTCGCGGCATTCGCGAAGACCTGGTCCTGACGACGCACGCCTACTACCTGGCCGAAGTCGTCGACCTGCTCACCGAAGACCGCCTCGAAAACCGCGCCGTGTTCGACGCCCTGATCGACGGCCTGCGTGACCTTGGCGAGCAAACCGACGCCCGCCTGGTGCTCGTCGTCTTCCACCTGCGCTTGCTCGACGGCCTCGGCTACCGCCCCGAGCTGCGCGAGTGCGTGGCCTGCCGGACGCCGATCGAGCCTGTCGAGAACCGCTTCTCGGCAGTTCTCGGCGGCGCGGTCTGCCCAGCATGCGGACCACGCGAGCCGAGTGCCCGCGGCATCACCACGCCGGCACTCAAACTCTTGCGTTTTCTACAGCAGACGGATGGTCGGCGGGTGGTCAGTGTGCCCGCCCACGTCAGCCGTGAGGCGGAGGCGCTCCTGCGCGATTACGCCGAGCATCTGATCGAACGGCGGCTGCGCAGCCCGGCACTAATCGCTCGAGTCCAGGAAGCGGACCGATAGACTTCCGTTCCTCGTGTTCGACGATCTGCTGCCCCCCATCGCCTCTCCGCCATCACCCGAACCAGCCGCGGCTTCCCGGCCTGGGGGAGCCGAGCCGCATCGCGTGCTCTACTTGCGCTTCCGTCCGAAGCGCTTCGAAGACGTGGTCGGCCAGGACCATGTCACGCGGACGCTGCGCAACGCGGTCAAGGCCGGCCGACCATCCCACGCCTACCTGTTTACTGGCCCGCGGGGCACAGGGAAAACGAGCGTCGCCCGCATCCTCTATCGTGCTGCCAATTGCGATAACACCACCGACGGCGACCCGTGTAACGAATGCTTGCTGTGCCGTGCTGCGCTCGACGGCCGCGCGCTCGACCTGGTGGAGATCGACGCCGCGTCCAATCGGGGAATCGACGACATTCGGGATTTACGCGACAAAGTGGCCTATCACCCTGGCGAAGGACGCTACCGCGTCTACATCATCGACGAGGCCCACGAGCTGACCACCCAAGCCTGGGACGCCTTGCTGAAAACACTCGAAGAGCCGCCGCCCCACGCCATGTTCGTCCTGGCCACCACCGAAGCGCACAAAGTACCGCCGACGATCGTCTCGCGCTGCCAGCGCTTCGATTTCCGCCGCATTCCCTATCAGGCCACGCGCGACCTGCTGCACCAGGTCGCCATCGCCGAGGGCATGCGCGTCGAGCCAGCCGTCCTCGACCGCCTGGCGCTGGTCGCCCGCGGCGGACTGCGCGACGCGTTGTCGCTGCTCGATCAGCTCGAGGCGTTTGCCGCGGGCGAGATCGACATGGCCATCGCCCGCGCCGCGCTGAGCCTACCGTCGATTGAAGCCGTTCGAGGGGTAATCGACGGCATGACCCGCCGCGATCCGTCAGCCGTCATGACCTTGCTGTCTGACGCGGCCGAAGGTGGGGCTGATCTGCGCCTGTTTGCCGAAGAGCTGGTCGTCCATCTGCGGGCGCTCCTCCTGCTGGCGGCCCGCGCCGATGGCCGCCTCACGGACGAGCTGCCCGAGGGCGAGGTCGCCTGGCTGCGTGAACGCGCCCAGTCCTGGAGCGTGGGCGCACTGATGCGGTTGATCCAGACGCTATCTGACGCGTTGGCGAGAACGAGGGACGCCCAGCAGTTCCAGGTCCAGACTGAAGTAGCACTTCTCACTGCGTGTGACCTCGACACGCTCAGCCCATCTCGGCCCGCCGCGCCATCACCACCACCACCACCAACACCACCACCGTCGCCCGCGCCGGCCGCCACCGCGCCAGTCACCAGCGCCCACCCCGCCAACCCTACCGACGAGCCGCCGCCGCCCGAAGAAGAAGAGGGTGACGCTAGCGCGATCGCGCCCTCGCGCGACGTTCCCGAAGCCACGCTGCAGACTCGCTGGCTCGACGTCGTCGAACAGGTCAAAACCCGCAACTCGCTCCTTGCCTCAACGCTCGGCAGCGCGCACCCGCAAGCCATCGACGGCAACGTCCTTGTCGTCGCCTTCGCCACTCCGTTCAACCGCAACAGCGCCGAAAAACCAGCCAATCGTCAGCTCATCGAAACCGCTTGCGCCCGCGTCTACGGCACGCCCTACCGCCTCCGCTGCACCGTCAAATCGGACTCCGACAGCGGTCCCAATCTCCTCGACGACCCGGTGATCAACTACGCCACGCGGACCTTTGGTGGCCAGCCGAAGCGGGTAACCCCAGATCAAGCTGGGCTATGATGGAGCCCGTGCTGTCAGGAGGGCTGGTACGCCCATGATGAACAACGAAATGATGCGCCAGCTACAGGCCCGCATCCAGAAGATGCAGGACGACCTGGCCAGCGAAACCGTCGAAGCCTCGGCGGGCGGCGGAGCGGTCACCGTCACCATCGCCGATATCGGCATGGGCCCTGCCCAGGCCAGAATCCAGTCCGTCAAGATTTCCTCCGAGGCAGTAGACCCCGAGGATATCGAGACCCTTGAGGATCTGGTCGTCGCAGCGGTGAACGAAGGGCTAAACAAAGCCCAGAAACTGGCTGCCGATAAGCTCGGGCCCCTCACCGGCGGCATGAAGCTGCCTGGCATGCCATGACGCCATGACGCAGGTACAGGTTCGCTCTACAGGGTGTCGGCGCGTCTGTCGCACGACATCGACCCTAGCCCGCAGCTCCTAGCACCCAGCCGCCACGTGCATATCGAGCCCATCGCTCGCGCCGTAGAAGCGTTCGCCAGTTTGCCAGGGATCGGACCGAAAACCGCTCAGCGCCTGGCTTTCTACCTGCTGCGCCAGTCGACGGACTCCGTTCGCGAGATCGCTGAAGCCCTCCTGAACATGAAGGAGGCGATCCACTTCTGCTCGATCTGCGGCAACGTCACCGACAGCGAGCCGTGCAGTATCTGCGCGTCAGCCCAGCGTGACCGGACCACGATCTGCGTTGTCGAGGATCCGCTGGCCGTCCTGACTCTGGAACGGACGCGCATCTACAAAGGCCTGTATCACGTCCTGCACGGCGCGCTCGATCCACTCCACGGCATCACCGTGGAAGATCTGAAGATCGACGAGCTTGTCCACCGCGTCCAGGACCAGGCGGTCCAGGAAGTCATCCTGGCGACGAACCCGAATGTCGAAGGTGACACCACCGCCGGCTATCTCGAACGTCGCCTGGCGCCGCTCGGCGTGCGGGTGACCCGTCTAGCGCGTGGGCTGCCTGTCGGCGGCGACCTCGAATACGCCGACGAAGTGACCCTTGCCAGAGCGTTGGAAGGCCGCCGCGTGACGACCTGACGGTTATACGGGGCCCGCCATCCATTCCCGTATACTCTTCAGAACGCTCTAAAAGATATACAAGCGCGAAGGTTGGCAGTTCGTTTTGAACGATATGGATCAGGCGGCGGAACGCCCCGAGGAGCAGGCACGCGCGACACCCCGGAGACAGGACGTACAGGCGGGCCCTGAGGCCGGCAGCAACGCCCAGGATATGGGAATGGGTGCGCTGCTCGAGCAATATGAAGAATCGCAGCACACACAGCTGCGCCGTGGTGAGCTCGTTGAAGGCACAGTGGTGCTGGTCGACAAGGATGAAATCCTGGTCGATATCGGCGGCAAAATGGAAGCCGTCCTGGCTACTGGCGAAACGCAAAACGAGCGCGGCGAGTTGTCGCTGCATCGGGGTGACCACGTTTCCGCGGTCGTCATTGTCCCTGAAAACTCGGATGGCCGACCGGTCATCTCGATCAACCGTGCGCGCGCCGAAATCGGTTGGCGTGACCTGCAGACCAAGAAGGACTCCGAAGAGGTCGTCACCGGTGAGGTGGTCGATCACAACAAAGGTGGCCTGATCGTCTCAGTCGACGGTGTTCGCGGCTTCGTGCCGCTGAGCCAGATCGTCGAGCTGCGCCGCGGTGGGAGCGAAGAAGAGGTCGAAGAAAAGCTGCGCTCGATGCGCGGCCAGATCCTCTACCTGAAGGTCATCGAGATGAATCGCCGC
>DASYKL010000095.1:0-6461 GCA_035995405.1 Chloroflexota bacterium | reverse complement strand
CGCCCCACGGACGCGGCTGTCCGGCGGACGTTGCCAAGGCGCCTGGCTGGTTGCACGTGCGAAAACACAGGACCGAGCTGCCTAGGAAGGAACGCACTGAGGCCTTCTTAGGACGGAAATTGCTCCGTTGCTAGCGGAACCTCTTTGTCGACGCGGTTGGCAACAGGGCACTTGGCCTCGCCGGCCATGCCGCGTTCGAAACATTCTCGATCCTCACCCGGGTTGCCGCCGCCGGCGCGACGGAGTCCGGGGGCGGTCGCCCATCTCATCGCACACAAGTTTCCCGCGACGTGTTTTCTCAGCGATCACGCGGCAGCGGAGCTGCTTGCCAGGCTGGGAATGATCGGCATCACCGGCGGAGCGGTGTACGACGCGCCCGTCGGCGCCGTGACGGTCGAGCATGGACTGACCCTGATGACGCGCGACCGGCGGGCAGTCGATACCTACGGCCACCTCGGCGTCGGATTCGCGCTCCTCGATTGTCCGGGCATCGCCGCCCAGCAGGTTGCCTCGCGCTGGTTACGACTGAGCTGCAGGGCGGCGGACACCCGCCCATCTTGATGTCGGGCGACCGGCTTCGACCGCGGGCTAGTGCAGCCTTCGAAACACCCCCAGCAGGGACGGTTGCCTGTCAGCGGGCGCCATCTGGGGCAACGGCTTCTGGGAGTCAGCCCACTGGGACGGTGCCGCGCCGACGGACGAAGGCCAGTTGGTGAACGGCTGAGAAGCCTGGCATGCTTCAATTGTGCGGACCAATCAGCCGACCAGTTTTGCGTGAGCCGCGGGCGAGGTAGTCAGCAGGGAGCGAACGAATGCGAGGACCCAATGATCGTGACCACGGGGAACCTATGCCCAGCAATGCGGAGCTGCTTCGGCGAATTGAGGTCATCGAGAGTCTGCTGATCGGACTCACCGACCAGTTCTTCAATAACGCCGCGCGACGGGAGCCCGTCCTGGAAAAGGAGCTGCAACGGGCCAAAGAGGAGGAAGCCTCGGCTGACACGCTCGCTGCGCTGACGAAGCAGCTGGAGGAAGTCAGGGTCCAGATCAGCGTGCTGCCGGCGATCGCCCGCCGATTGGGCCCATCCTTGGAGGAGCGGCAAAGCCGCCTCTCTGGCGAGCGGCCCGGCGTTCACTGATCGCTGGTCACGCCGCGGGGTCACCGATCTTCGTGCTAGCCATAACACTCGCGTGGCCAGTGCCAGGTGGATTCTTCGCCCTGGATGCTGTGGGGCACCTCGCCAATGGAGATACAGTCGTCGGGGAACAGCTGGCCGGGAGGGGTGAAGACGTGCAGGGCTACGGGTTGGCTGCGATCGTGCGGGATGGCGGTCATGATTGCCGCCAGGCAGGTGGTGATGCCTGAGTCAATGAAGCGGTAGTGGACCATCGCGCCGAGGTAGGGGTCGGTGTCCTCTTTCGTCTGGTCGGCCATCAGAACCTTTCTTTGGCCGACCAGTGTACGGACCGCCGGTCACGGGGCAGTGGCCGAGCGCGACGATGATTTCGCGCGGTGAGCCTAGACGGGCGCGAGACTGAGGGTCGACCTGTCGGACGCCGGATTGATCAAGGCGGCCAGGAGCGCGGCCGCTCCGACCAGCACCAGTGCGGCCAACCAGCCGGCGACGACGAGGCGGCCAAGCTGGTCGACGTGCTGCTCGGTCAGCTGCAACGAACGACCGGCAACGACGAAGCCACCGCGCCAGGCGACGGCTACGGTGCCTTCGCGGATGCCATTTTCGGGCTGCCAGGTGACCCGATCTTCGCCGCGGCTGCGGACGGTGTCGAAGACTCCGCGCGGATAATCAGGAACCTGGCCGTGGAGCGTGGCGGAGGACGCGAGCAGCTGGCCGGTGGCGTCGAAGACGAGCACGAACGGATCGAGCGACCGCGCCAGGTCGACCTGATCGGGCGGGACCGCAACCAGGGGAGGCGTACCGGCGTCGAGCCGCGCGGCCGTGCGCTGGGCCAGAGCGATTTGCGGGTCGTCGGTACTTAAGCGCAGGTTCTGTTGCGCGGCGGCGTACACCAGTACCGCTAAAGCGGTCGTCGCGGCGGCAATGGGCAGCCAGATGGCAATCGCTCGCCTGAGGCTCCTGGGCCAGTCGGGCGTGGTCGACGGAGTGGTCACGGTCGCAGTCTGGCACGCTTCGCCGCGGGGACCAATGCAGCGGGGCGATAACGGCGCGCCGCGTCAGCGCCAGAGGTGGTTACTCGTCGGGTCTGACCAGGGCGACGGCGGTCCAGGCGTTCCAGCCGGGGTCCGTTTGCTCGAAGTAGGTATACGGCAGGTCGAAATAGCCGCCATCTTTGCCACCGTTGACGCCCTGACTGCCTTTGCAGATCAAATAGCCGTCATCGTCGTCGCGGTACCCCACGGCAAACATCGTGTGACTCTCGATCGACTTCTCGCCGGGGCGCCATTGTGGAACGACGCCATCGCGGATCGCGAGCTGCGCGGCACTCGCGTAGACGGGGAACGACACGATCACGCCGAAACCATGCTCCAGGCACTCCTTAATTTCGGCGAGCGTCTTGAGCGCGTAGTAGCCATCGATGCGGTGGGCAGCCGCGGTGGCGACGGCTTCAAGCGTCGGCTGGCGCGCCGCGCCCTCGTCCAACAAGGCGACGACCTTGTGGAGATCTTGCGCGTCTGGCCGCGGGACGAATGCGACCGGCTCGTACGGGTCGGTGCGCTCGAGGGCGCAGCCGACATCGTGCAGGATGCGCATGCCGTTGCGGGTGCGGACACCGCTGTTCTTGTCGCTGCTGAACTCAAATTTGCGCGCCACGGACCAGACGAAAAACGGCGACAGGCGTTCAACGGTGGCGTCGCCTCGCTTTTTCAACAAGAACTCCACCAGTGCGGTGGTGGCGAAGCCGACGCATGCGCGCAGGCGACCCTGGTCCCTCGGCGGTAGGCAGAACTGGCGCAAATCGACCCGCGCCTTCCCGGTGGGTCCGTATTGGATGTAGACGGATGGCTCTGCCGACACATAGGCGCTATGCAGTTTGAGATCGGCCAGCCCTTTATCGCGGTCATCGGCGTTGTCCAGGAGGTGGCCGCCCCAGCCGGAGTCCATGACGTCGCCGGAGCGATCCAGGACGCCCGAGGTCGCACCTTGCATGACACGCCCATCGGCATCGCTAGGAGTTTGCATGTTGTTCATCCCTCACCAGTGTGCTCGCGCCGCCCATCAACCTGACGACGGCGAGCTCGTCGAGTAATTCGAGACATCGATTGATCTCGTGCGTGGCACCCACCTCGCGGGACAGGCTCAGACTACCGCTCAGGAGCTGTTCGGCCAGCGCGTAGTCTTGCTGGCGACGCGCCACCTGGCCAAGCTCGCGCAGCGAGCGAGCGATCCCGCGCTTGTCGCCCACCTCACGACGCAAGGTCAGACTCGCGCGGTGCAGGCTGGCAGCAGTATCGAGATCCTCGCGGTCGCCGGCCACCTGACCGAGGTTTTCGACCGTGTTGGCAATCCCCACTTTGTCCCCAAGCTCCTGAAAAAGCGTCCGACTCTCTTCGTACAGTGACGTCGCACGGTCCAGATTGCCTTCGTCGCGAGCGACCAGCCCCAGATTGTTGAGCACGACGGCAATCGCCCAGGTATCACCCAGCTCACGTCGCAACGTCAGGCTTTCCTGGTAGAGCGCCCCGGCCAGCGCGTACAGGCCGCGGTCGTACGCCACTGCCCCCAGGTTACTCAGCGACCGTGCGATGCCGGGTGTATCCCCCAGTTGGCGGAACAGGTCGAGGCTGTCGGAGTGCAGCGCTTCCGCGCGGGCATGGTCACCTCGCGAACGAGCCAGACTGCCGGCGGCGGTCAAGGCTTTGGCTTTGGACGGCGAGGAAACCGTGTCGGCAATGGACAGTACTTCGACTAACCAACGTTCACCCTCGCTGAGATAGCCGCGTGTGGCCCAGAACCGCCACAGCGCCGCGGCCAGGCGGAGGCCCGTTTCGACTTCGCTTGCTTCGAGCGACCAGCGCAGTGCCGCACGCATGTTGTCGTGTTCGGCCTCCAGGCGATCAAGCCATTGCCCCTGCCCGGCCCCGACGAGCTCCGGCTCGGCTCGCTCGGCGAGCGCCACGAAGAACTCAGCGTGTTGGCGGCGGAGCGCGTCGAGCTCGCCGTTTGTCGAGAGCTGCTCGAGCGCGTACTCACGGATCGTTGCCAACATGCGGAAGCGCGACTGGCCGCCTGGTTGGACGTCGTGGCGCAGCAGCCCCTGGTCGACCAGCAGCTCCAGCCCGTCCAGCAGGTCAACCGACGGCTCGCAGACGGCATCAGACGCTTCGGGAGTACAGCCTGCCGCGAACACGCCGATCCGTCTGAATAGCGCCTGTTCGCCCGCGGTCAACAGGTCATAGCTCCAGTCGAGCGTGGCGCGCAGGGTGTGGTGGCGGGCGGGGCCATCACGTGGTCCGCCTGTGAGCACCTTGAGCGGACCATCGAGCCGAGCTAGCAGGGCGTCGGGTGAGAGCACGCGTGTGCGTGCGGCGGCAAGCTCGAGCGCCAGTGGCAAGCCGTCGAGCGCGCGGCAAATGCTGGCGACGGCCGCCGCGTTTTCGGGGGCGAGAGCGAAGTCGGGCTGGGCTGCCTGGGCGCGTGCCAGGAACAGCGCTACCGACGGGTACTCCGCCAACTCCTCGGGTGAGGAGTGTTCTAGCAAGGGCGCCGCCAGCGGCGGAACGGCGAAGACCTGCTCGCCCGAGACGCGCAAGCGGACGCGGCTGGTGACCAGCACCCGCAATCGCGGGCACGCGCGCAGCAGGTCGCCGACCAGCGGCGCGGCAGTCTGGACATGCTCGAAGTTGTCGAGGACCAGCAGCACCTGCTTGTCGCGCAGCGCATCGCTGAGCTGCTCAGAAAGCAGTCGCCCAGGCAGCGGACGGATGTTGAGCACCTGGGCAATGGTTGAGGCAACCAGCGCCGGCTCGCCAAGCGGAGCGAGGTCGGTGAACCAGACGCCGTCCGGAAATTCCTCGAGCAGGTCCGTGGCTGCGCGCAGCGCCAGGCGCGTTTTGCCCGTGCCGCCCAGGCCCGTCAGCGTGAGCAGCCGCGTGGCTCCGAACAGCCGTCGTATCTCGGCCAGCTCGCGTTGTCGGCCGACAAAGCTCGTGAGCTGCGCGGGGAGATTATTGGGTCGCGCGTTGGGCGAACGCAGCGGCGGAAACGATGCTCCCAGATCAGGGTGCTCGAGCTGCCACACCAGCTCCGGCTGGTCGAGATCTTTGAGCTCGTGCATACCCAGGTGAGTCAACGTCGCGTTAGGCGGCAGCCCGTTACGGACCAGCTCGGCGGTCACCCCCGACAGCACGGTCTGGCCGCCGTGCGCGATGGCCATCAAACGAGCGCAGCGATACAGGGCCGCCCCGAAATAGTGCTCGCCGCGCACTTCCGCCTCGCCCGTGTGCAGCGCCATGCGCACGCGAATCTGGCCGAGCTCGCCGCCCAGCTCGGCATGAAGTGCCTGCTGCGCTTGCAGCGCGGCGCGGACCGCCGCACGCGGACTCGCAAATGCGGCGTAGACCGCGTCGCCGACGGTCTCGAAGATCACGCCATCGTGCATCTCGACCGCGCTCTGCAGAATGTGACTGTGCCGCGCGAGCCAGACTGGGTAGTCCTCGGGGTGGTCACCGAGCAAGCGGGTGCTGCCTTCGATGTCGGTGAAGACAAAAGTGACCGTTCCGGTAGGCAGGCTGGACCGAGACATGGAAACGGCCGCCTACCGGCGAACCCGCTAAGGATACGCTGGTAGGCTCAGAAGTCAACGCGTCGGGGCGTACAAGGCCGTCGTGATGCGTCCAGGCGAGTGCCAAAGCGGTTCCCGTACGCTGTGCGCATATGCCTCCGCCGACCGTCGCGCCGCCAGTTCTGCTCAGCCTCGACTACGCGACCCAGCAACCTGGTTTGCCCGAGCTGCCGCAGTCGGTGGTCGCCTATACAGAAGGTGCGCTGCGGATCGGCACCGATGTCCCAGATGGCAACCACGGCATCGCTGCTGATCAGACCGTGTATCGCGACGTGATCATCCAGGCCGAGCTGTCGCTCGCCGAAGGCGACGACGATGACCTGTACGGCTTGTTCGTGCGGTCGCCTTCGCCCGACTTCTACTACACGTTCGCCGTCTCACCCTCCGGCCACGTGGTGGTCAGTCGATATGATGGCGAGCATGACCCACTGGTCGCTGGCCCATTGGCAGCGGAGATGCCTTTCGCGCGCGGCTTGCGACAGACCAATCTCTTTCAGGTCGTGGCGATTGGTCCCAGCCTGACGTTCCTGCTCAATGGCATGGTGATCGTCTCCGAGGTGGTGGAGGCGGACTATCAAGAGGGCTATCTCGGGTTTTACGTGCACCACGGTCAGCAATCGGCGCGGGCCGAAATGGCCGCCCACTGGATCCAGGTGCGCGGCGTCTTTCCCGAGAGCGCGGAGAGCCCCGCCGCGTAG
>DASYKL010000094.1:0-2643 GCA_035995405.1 Chloroflexota bacterium | reverse complement strand
CGCGTCGGGCGCGCAAGTATTACCTGGGTCTGATCACCATCACCCAGGATGCAGCCGATTTCTTGCGTTCGGACCACGGTCGGGCGGTGCTGGTGAACTCGGCCACAAAGTTGCTGCTCAAGCAAGACGCGACCACGGTCGACACGGTTGCGGACGCTTTTCAACTCACGACCGAGGAGCGTCAGTACCTGCTCGGCGCGGGTAAAGGCGAAGGGTTGCTGTTTGCGCGTGGGGCTCGGCTGGCCCTGACCATCGAGGCCAGTCCGGCCGAGCATCGGCTGGTAACGACTGCGCCGCGGGAACTGGCCGAGCTGCAGGCGGCAGCCAATGCTGAACGCAAAGGGGTATCGCGTGCGGCTCGGGCTTGAGCGTCGCCATAAGCCGGTACGTCAGGCGAGTGAGGTCGTCGAAGTGGTGACGCCGCGCACCAACCTCGCCGCGCTGAGCTCGGCCGAGAATTTGCTCGCGGCGCTGGCCTTGAGCGAGCCATTTGCGCTCGAGGTGGCCGCCAACGAGCAGCGGCGCCAGTTCCTCGTTCGCGCCAGTAGCACACGGATGCGTCAGCAGCTGGACAGCCAGCTTGGGGCGGCATATCCGCAGGCCGAGCTGCGAGCCGTTCAGCCGCACGACGATCCGGCACACCTGCAAGCAACAGAGCGCGGCGCGACCTGCACGCTCGAGCTGCGGGCCGCCGTGTATTTGCCGATCAGGACGTTTACCGACATTGATGTCGACGGCGAACGCGCAGCACAGGCGGACCCCGTCCTCGGCGTGCTGACGGCGCTGGGTGATCTGCCCGAGGGCTGGCGTGCATTGAGCCAGCTGGTGCTGGCCCCGGCGCCGCAGGATTGGTGTCGCTCCTATGTGCGGCTGGCGGTGCAGCACCCGCTGGAGCGAGAGCGACTCCCGCAGTCGAGTGGCAGCGCCGTACCCGGCCTGGTGTTCATGACCGCGCTGCTCGGCTGCGCCGCGCTCGCTCTGCAAAGCTATTTCTGGGCGCGCGCTGGCGCGTGGCTGCAGGTGGCTGCACTCGGAGTTGGGGCGTGCGTCACGGCTGCGCTCGGCGTGTGGATCGCGCGGCGGCTGTTCCGTCCGACCCTATATGACATGGACCTGGTGCGCGACAAAGTTGCCCGCATCGCCTATCGCGCCGAGCTGCGGCTGACGGTCTTCGCGCCGGTGGATGCGGAGCCGAGCGCAGTGGCTGCACAGCTAGATCGGCTCGCGGCCGCCTACCGGCGCTACAACCTGGCCTCGGCTAATGGCTTTGTACCGCGCCGCGTATCGTGCGCCAAACCTGACCTGGCGAGTTGCATCCCGCTAGGTACACGCCGCGCGCAACCGGTTCTGACGACGCGCGAGCTGGCCGGCTTGTGGCATCTGCCCCACGCCGCGGCGGACGTGGCGTTGTTGGAGCGGACGACCGCACGGCGGTGGCTGCCACTGCCCCTTTCGGTTGCCGAGGGGTGCCGCATCGGCGTCTCGGTCCACCAGGGCCACGCGATCCCTGTGTCGCTGCCGGCCGACGTGTTGCAGCGGAATGCACTGCTGGTGGCCAAGACCCGCCGCGGCAAGTCAACGCTGATGCTGCATCTGGCTCACTTCGCGATGCGCGCAGCGCCGCGGCGGGCCGTGCTGCTTGTTGATCCGCATGCCGATCTCGCAAACGGCGCATTGAACCTCGTGCCACCGGAGCGATCGGCAGACGCGATCTTTCTGGATGTCGCCGACCGCGACCGGCCGTTCGGACTGAACCTGCTCGACGTTGGGCTTGGCTGGGATCGCGACCGCGCGGTCGCCAATACGCTGGCGGTCTTTCAACACGAATGGGGTGACCGCTTCTGGGGGCCGCGCATGGAGGATGCGTTTCGCTTCGCGCTGCTTAGTTTGTTCGAAGCCAACGCCGCACGGTGCGAGGCAGATCCACGACATGGGCGGGCCGCACAGCACACGCTGCTGGAGGTCCCGACGATTTTCTCGGACATTCCGTTTCGGCGGCAGGTGCTGATGAGCGTCTCGGACCCGAGCGTGCGCGCCTGGTGGGCCGACTATTTCGAGCCGCTTGATCGTCGCCTGCAACAAGAAATCGTGAACCCGATTTTGTCGAAAGTGCACAGGTTTGAAGGCAGCCGCGCAGCGCGTCAGATCGTCGGCCAGCCGGCTTCGACGATCGATCCGGCAGCGTGGCTGCGCGAGGGCAAGATCATCATTGTGAGTACTGCCCGCGGCGTCGTCGGTGACAACGCGGCAGCATTGATCGGCGGCACGTTGTTGAACCTGGTGACGCTGGCCACTGCCGAACAGGCGCGTGTCGAAGCGGCTGCCCGGTCGCGGATCGCGATATTCGTTGATGAATTCCACACCATCCCCGGTGCGGACTATGAGGCGGTTCTGGCCGAGTTGGCCAAGTATGGGGCGAATCTGGTCCTGGCGACCCAAAGTTTGGCTCGCCTGCTGGCGCTCGGCCGCGACGACGGACGCGGTTTGCGGGCCATCGTGTTTGCCAACCTGGATGGACTGTTCGCGTTCAACTGCAGCGCGGAAGACGCGGAGTACCTGGTCCCAGAGTTGGGTGGAGCGATCGACGCCCAGGACCTGGTGGAGCTGGGCGAGCACCAGTGTTACGCCCGCATTTCGTCCGGC
>DASYKL010000093.1:0-3586 GCA_035995405.1 Chloroflexota bacterium | reverse complement strand
CGATCCACCGTCATCGTCGGAGTCGACCAACGCACTCGCGAGGCACTGGTACCGACATACGGGTCGCTCACCGAATGGCCGCGAACCGTCTACGCGCGCGCCCTTGACTCGGTCATGCGGGCGCATCCGAGGGTCGTGCTCTTCGATATTTTCTTCGATGACCCGAAGCCAGAAGATGCGCAACTGGCCGCCGCGATTGAACGCGCCGGCAACGTCCTGCTGCCCGTAGAAGCGCAGCATCCGCGTGGTCTGGATGGGTCATCAGACGGAGTGTCCGGGTTCGACAGCCTGATGGGTCCGAGCCCGTTGCTGCGTGCGGTCGCGGCCGGCGAAGGGCTGGTCAACGTGTCCACCGACCAGGATTCGATCGTGCGTGGCTTGCCGCTGGTCGTGCGCGCTGGCGATGCGGACGTGCCGTCAATGGCCCTGGCGGCCGTGGCGCGCTACACACGTCGGCCACGCGTGCTCGACGCGCCACCAGACGGACAGCGAGTCTATGCCGCCGGCCGGGTAATTCCGGTCATTGGTGCGAATCGCCTGCTGGTCAACTTTCTCGGTCCGCCCTCCAGTCCGGATGGAGACGGCCCTTTTGACATTCTGCCGTTGGTCGACGCACTGGACGGAACCTTCGATCATGCTCGACTCCAGGACAAGATCGTGCTGATCGCCGTAACGCTGCCGAATCTGGATGAGCACGCCACTCCAACAACTTCTGGGACGCGGATGTGGGGAGCGGAGGTGCTGGCCAATGCGATCGAGACACTGGTCCAACAGCGCTATCTGACGCCGGCTCCGGTTCTGTTGACGGTGGCGCTGATGTTCGGTTTGGCGCTACTGGCGGCTGTACTGGTCGCCGTCGCGCATCCACTCTCTGCCACCGGCGGAACGCTGGCTGCCGCGGTGGTGTACCTCATCGCAGCCATGGTTGCGGTGGACAACGGCCTGTTGCTGAATGTCGTGTACCCGCCCGCGACACTCGTGCTGGCGTTGGGCGTGACGCTCGCCTACAGGGTGCTGTCAGAGCAGGCCGAACAACGCATGCTGCGCCAAGTGATGGGGGTGTACCTATCGCCATCGGTCAGCCAGTGGGTGCTGCATGAACCGGATCGACTCCGTCTGGGTGGCGAGACACGGACGATGAGCGTTCTGTTCTCCGACGTGCGGGGCTTCACGACGCTGTCGGAGGCAATGGAACCGCAGGCGCTGGTGGCGTTGCTCAACGAATACATGACGGCCATGACGGAGATCATCTTCCGACATGATGGTGTGCTCGATAAGTACATTGGCGACGCCGTGATGGCGTTCTGGAACGCGCCGCTCGAGCAGCCTGATCACGCCCAACGGGCGAGTGCAGCCGCGCTTGAAATGGTGGCGCGCCTGGGCGATTTACAGTCCGAGTGGCGAAGCCGCGGGATTCCCGCCCTCGAGCTCGGCATCGGGATTAATACCGGCCCAATGGTCGTGGGCAACATGGGCTCACGGCAGCGCATGGCGTACACCGTGCTCGGTGATGCGGTCAACGTGGCCGCACGACTCGAAGGACTCAGCAAGCTGTATGGCACGCGCGTGGTCATCAGTGAAGCTACCCGCGATGCTGCCGGCGACGCCTTCGTCTACCGCTCTCTGGATCTCGTCGCGGTCAAGGGCCGCGCTGGAGCGCTCAGTGTCTTCGAGATTGTCGGCCGCGCCGGTGAGGCGGACGCAACCAGGACAGCCGCACTGGCAGAGTACGAACACGCGATCCAGCTGTACCGCGGCCGCCGGTGGGCGGAGGCAAAGGCGATGTTCATGCAGCTGCAGTCGAGCGGATTTGGCGATGGCCCCAGCGCGCTCTACCTGGGCCGCATCCGCGACCTGCTGGCGAATCCGCCGTCGGCTGAGTGGGACGGCATATTCGTCGCCGAAACGAAGTGACTCAACGAGAAGCGAGTGACTCCAGCTCCATTGGGGAGAGGAGAATTCGACCCGGGGGCGCGTCAGTCAGCGTCTCCAGCGGCGTAGCCGTGCCAGCGCGAACAATTGCCGTTCCGGGCGCGCTGGCCGACGGACCTGGCTCGAATTCCTGGGCAATGGCGGTGATCAGCCGCTGACCCACGCCAATGGTGCCGGAAAGCTGTTGCGCGTACGCTGGGTTGCCATCAACGAACCCTTCCACGTCGACGGTGAAGGCGTCATCGCGTTGCCCTTCTAGCATCAGCGTGAAGGGGCCCGCCTCGCCCGCGGGCACTTCGATGACGTACGTGTCCTCACCTGAGTCGGTGAAGCTCCCAAATACCTGGTTGACTTCGAGACCAGGTGCCACGAAACCCGCTACTCGCACCTGGTCAGGCGTCTCCAACAACGGCAGGACGGCGCCCGTTGCCGTAATCCTCAGCGTGCTGCGGTTCAGATGAATCGGCCGCACGTTGACATCCGCGGCAGTGGGCGGCAGCGTGGTCGTCTGGTTCGGCTGGAGGACGACCGTCCGCTGGTTCGTGCCTGTGACAATCATCTCGCCGGCAAAAGTCCAGCACTGGAAGCTTCCGTCCGGTTTGCTCTCGGCTCCGGGCAGGCCATCGTGTACGACGGCCGTTGCCGTGCTCGATGAGAGGGAAAAGTTCGAGCCGAAGTCGGCCAGCCGAACGACCCGCGCCCAGACCGTACCCAGGTTGATCCGGATATTGATGGTGGAGCCAGCGCCAGGCCCGCCAATATCGGCCTGTTGGACCACGATATCGGTCGCTGGCTCGACGCTCAGCGTACTGCCATCCAGAAATGTCACCAGAGCTCGGTCGTGCGCTCCGGTGACGACGCGATCCCCAGCCTGCAGGTCGGTGCCGTCAAGGGCCACTTCCGCCTGGCTTGCACCGGCTGGAACCCGTTGAACGAGGCCGCTGAGGACGGTCAGGGTGGCCGTGGTCGAAGCGATCGTCGGCTCATCGGCGTGGACGACTCGGACGACAGGCGGACCGAAGGTACTGGCTACCAGCAGCAGCGCGACCAGCACTGGCCTGAGCATGAGAGTGAAGTGCACTATAGGCGATCGATGCGGGCCGAATCCTTCTGACACGCCCCGCCGCTGGCCGTGCTTGTGCCTGAGTGAGCAGTGCGATACGGGCGGCCGGCGCCACCCAATTAAGAGCCCGGATGACGAAGAGGCCCGATGGACGAATCCATCGGGCCTCTTCTTTACGACGTGAGCGAGATCAGTACTCAGGCATCGGCGGAGCGGCCGGTGCTGGGTTCTTCTCTGGCAGCTCGGTGATGAGCGTTTCGGTGGTCAGGATCATCGTCGCGATGCTCGCGGCGTTCTCCAACGCGGAACGCGTCACCTTGAGCGGATCGATGATGCCGCGCTCGACCATGTCGGCGTACTCGCCTTTGGCGGCGTCATAGCCCTTGCCCGGGCCCTGGCGCTTGACCTCTTCGACGACAACGCTGCCTTCGGCGCCAGCGTTGGCGCAAATGCGCCGCAGTGGCTCCTCGAGTGCGCGACGCAGCATCTGCGCGCCTGTCTTCTGATCACCTGACAGCTCTGCGATCACAGGATCGAGCGCCCCAAGCGAGTGAATGAACGCAGTTCCGCCACCAGGAACGATGCCCTCTT
>DASYKL010000092.1:0-2757 GCA_035995405.1 Chloroflexota bacterium | reverse complement strand
CTGATCTTCGCCACGGGCAACCCGCCGTGCATCCAAGGCCTCGACCTGCACGTGCCGTGGAGCGAAGTCAAAGGCCACATGCTGGTGACCGAGCCGCTCGACGTCGCGCTGCCGGGGTCAGTAGCGCCGCTCGCCACGACCATCGACGACGGACGGCTGATGATCGGCGGCACGCAGGACCTGGGCGACGCCGAGCGGGTCCTCCGCCCCGCCATTATTGACGCCATGCGCGCCGAGCTCGGCCGAGCCTGGCCGATCGCCGCCGCCGCCCGCGTCTCGCACCAGTGGGCCTGTTTTCGGCCAGCCCATCCTGACCATTTGCCGGTCATCGATCGTCTCCCTGGCCTCGACAATGCCTGGCTGACGTCCGGCCAATACAAGACCGGCATCCTGCTTGCGCCGGCTACCGCTGCCGCGCTGGCCGCCTGGCTGCGCACGGGTCAGCGCCCACCCGAGGTCGCCGCGCTGGGCATCGCCCGCTTCGCCCAGACCTGACGTCTTTTACACTCGCCAGAGGGAAACCGCCGTGCTGCTACAGCCGAGCGCCAGTTACAGCTTCATCTTGCGGACCGAGACGAGCGATCGGCCTGGCACGCTCGGCCGCGTCACCACCGCCATCGGTGAAGAAGGTGGTGACATCGGCGCGATCGACATCGTCCGTGTCCGCGGCGGCAAGATGATCCGCGACCTGACCGTGGCGGCGCGCGACGAAGCCCACGCCGACACCATCGTCGAACGCGTGCGCGGTCTTGAGGGTGTCACCGTCCTGCACGTCACCGATCGCACCTTTCTCATTCACCTGGGCGGCAAACTCGAGGTCAACAGCCGCGTCCCCGTCAAAGGCCGCGACGACCTGAGCATGATCTACACGCCAGGTGTCGCGCGCATCTGCCTGGCGATCCGTGATGACCCCAGTCGGCAGTGGAATCTCACGGTCAAGCGCCACATGGTGGCGGTCGTGACGGACGGCTCCGCGGTCCTGGGGCTTGGCAACATTGGCGCGGCAGCCTCCCAGCCGGTGATGGAAGGCAAGTGCGTCATCTTCAAGACCTTCGCTGACCTGGACGCGTTCCCTATCTGTCTGGGCACTCAGGATCCGGAAGAGATCGTCCAGGCGGTGCGTCACCTGGCGCCAGTGTTTGGCGGAATCAACCTCGAAGACATCGCCGCGCCCAAGTGTTTTTTGATCGAAGAGCGACTGCGCGCAGTGTTGGACATTCCCGTCATGCACGACGATCAGCACGGCACGGCGGTAGTCGTCCTGGCTGCGCTGAAGAACGCGTTGAGAGTCGTTGAGAAGTCGATCGAAGACGTGCGCATCGTGCTCAGCGGCGTAGGCGCCGCGGGTATCGCCACGGCCCGCATCCTGGCCGCGTCGGGGGCTCGCACGGTGATCGCCTGTGATCGGGCTGGCGCGATCTACGCCGGGCGGACGGAGAACATGAATCCGTACAAAGAACGCCTCGCCAGCATGACCAACCCACAGGCCGAGCGGGGGAGCCTGACAGAGATGTTGCGTGGCGCCGACGTGTTTATCGGCCTGTCTGGACCTGGCGTGGTGACCGTGGCGGACATCGCCACGATGGGTCCCGATCCGATCGTCTTTGCGTTGGCCAATCCGATTCCAGAAATCCAGCCAGAAGGTCTGGCCGGGATTGCCAGAGTAATCGCCACGGGTCGCAGCGATTACCCCAATCAGATCAACAACTCGCTCGCGTTTCCGGGCATCTTCCGCGGGGCCTTGGACGTCCAGGCGACGGATATCGACGAAGGCATGAAGCTGGCGGCCGCCGATGCGATCGCCAACCTGATTGGTCCAGACGAAGTGACCGAGGAGTACATCGTGCCAACCATGTTCGACCGTCGCGTGGCCGACGCGGTAGCGCAAGCGACTCGCGAGGCTGCCTGGTCCAGCGGCGTAGCGCGCAAGCCCCGGCCGAACGAGTAAACCGCCTCTACGTCAGCACACCATGACCATCGGCTGTCGCGACTGGCGCTGGCGCCAGACCGCGCAACGTCTCACGCAGCCTGGGCGCCGCCGACTCTGGCTCGCTCCTGGCCACTGCGACTTCCACCACTTCGTCGCGATGGCGTTTGAGCCAGGCATCAAGGATCAGCAAGTCATCCAACTCGTCGCGGCTGACCTGGGACGTCCCGCTCACCAGATATACCCTGCGCAGCAGGTACCGCACGTGTGACGGCGTCGCAGTTCGTGGCAGCGACACTTCCTCCACCAGTCGGCCGGCGCGAATCAGCAGCAGTCGCATCCGATCCGGCTGCTTATCCCGAGAGACGAGCACCACGTTGCGATCGGCAAACGCTGACAGGCGCTGTTGTACCGCCACCACCTGCTCGAGATCCCGAATCCGGTCGCGCAGCTCAGCCGCTTCCTCGAACCGCATTTGCTCGCCCAGGTCGTCCCGCTTCAGTGCCGCTCGCTCGAGCAATCCGGTTTCCTCGCCGCGCAGCACCCGCAGCCCTTCATCAACCGCCGCGCGATAGTCGCCAGACGAGACAGCGGCCACGCACGGCCCCAGACACTTCTTCATCTCCAACAAGGCGCACGGTGCCTGCCCTGGCTTGAGCGACCCGCTACATTGCCGCAACCCGAGCTGCTCGTTCAAAAAGAGAACCGCCGACGAAACCATTCCCGCCCGCCGAAACGGCCCGAAGTAGGTAACGCCATCGGTCGGTCGCTCGCGCGTTGCCTCTAACCGTGGATAGGGATCATTCAGGTCGAGTTTGATGAATGGGTAG
>DASYKL010000091.1:0-12538 GCA_035995405.1 Chloroflexota bacterium | reverse complement strand
GCCGTCGCTGGTCGAACCGTACCGACAATCGAGCTCGCGACAGCAGTCGTACCGATCTACACGCGCCATCCGGTAGCCATGGCGCAGCAGGCGCTAACCACTCAGTCGGCGATCAATGGCCGGCTGACACTGGGTATCGGTTTATCCCATCAGCGTGTCGTCGAGACGGTGTTTGGCGTACCGTTCCACCAGCCAGTGGCCGCTATGCAAGAGTATCTGGCCATCCTGCAGCCGCTGCTGCACGGGCAGTCTGTGTCGTTCGCAGGCAAACGGTTCAAGTCAGACGCGCAGCTGTCGATCGCGGCGGAGCCACCATCAGTGGTTCTGGCAGCGCTTGGCGAGCACATGCTGACCCTGGCCGGGGAGCAGACCGACGGGACGGCGCTGTGGATGGTCGGTCCGAAGACGCTCGCCTCACATGTGACGCCGGTGATCACTCGCGCAGCGGAGGCGGCCGGACGCAAATCGCCGCGTATCATGGTGGGCCTGCCCATCTGCGTGACCGCTGATGTCCAAGCAGCCCGAGCCCGTGCGGCGCGCAACTTCGCCGTGTATGGTCAACTGCCGTCCTACCGGGCGATGCTCGACCGTGAAGGCGCGGGCGGCCCAGAAGACGTTGCGCTGATCGGCTCCGAATCTGATATCGAGCGGCGCTTAGACGAGCTCGAGCACGCTGGTGGGAACGAGTTCAATGCCAGCGTTTTTGGCTCGCCAGACGAGCAACGACGAACCTTCGAGTTCCTACAGTCACGGGTGGGCCATGTCCGACACGCCGCGGTCTAATCGACCGACTCCACGCACCTCCGCATCGATCGAGGCGGAGCTGCGGCGCCGCATTCGCGCCGAACTTACTCAGGCTCGCAGCGACGCCGAAGACGGCCAGATCGATGACACGACCCTGGCCGGTATCATCGCCAGCGCCATTGGCGCCGCCGTGGGCTGGCATCTCGAGTCGCCCGAGCACACGCGCAACGCCACGTTGAGCAGCAAGACCTGGCGCCCCGCTGGCGGGCCGCGCGGTGGGCCGCGTTCGGCGGACCTCGATGACGATGAGGCGCCAGAGCACGAAGAAGAACGGCCGCCGTTCGCCGAGCGGGGCGGACGTGACTATGGCGATCGGCCACCGCGCGACTTTGGCGGTCGACCCGCCCGCGACTTTGGCGATCGGCCGCGACGTGATTTCGGCGACCGCCCGCCGCGCCCGTCTGGACCGCGCCCGTCTGGCTCACGCCCGTCTGGACCGCGGCCGTCTGGACCGCGGGACTTCGGCGACCGGCCGCCACGCAACTTCGGCGATCGATCACCCCGCGATTTTGGTGATCGGGCCGCTCGTGATTTCGGTAATCGACCGCCGCGTGACTTCGGCGATCGCGGCCCACGCCCGTTTGGCGATCGTCGCCCCCGCGATGGCGAGGATGACCGTGATGGCCCGCGGCGCGGTCCTGGCCGACCGCCGTTCACGCCTCGCGGCGGCCGCCCACCTAATCGTAGTGGCGGTGGCGGTGGCGGCAGGAACTTCGGCGGCGGCGGCGGATTCGGTCCGCGACGCCCACCGCGACCGCGCTAAGCCACTTCGCCGCGCCTAGCGCTGCGAGGTTTGCTGACTCGCGAGCGGGCTTGGCCCGGCTTCGCGATTGGGCGGTGTCCCGCTCAGCACCGCCGCTATGGCGAGCACGACGACGCCGAGCGCGAATTCGGCACGAACGCCGCGCCGCAATCCGGATACCTCACTAGCGCTACGTCTGCCGCGCCAGTCATTGAAGACAGCAACCAACAGCATGGCCGCCAGCAAGCCGATCTTGAGTAAGACCAGGCGGCCGTAGAGCGTTTCGATCAGCGCCGACCAGGTGCCAAGCTCAAACGCCGCCTGCAGCGTGCCCGACAACACCACGAGAGCCGCGGCCGCCAGCGCAAACCGACCGAACCTGGCGAGCAGTCGCACCACGAGCCCAGCGTTCGATGCACGCTGGGCGCTCGGCAGTACCAACAGCATGCTGAGCAGTCCACCAACCCAGGCGGTGGCCCCGACGATGTGCAGCCAATCGATCAGGATGCCGGGCCCCGTGCCCGTCGAGAGCGCTGCGCCATGGCTGGTCAAGCTACTGGTCAACAGGACCGCGGGCAGCGTCGCCAGCGCGCAATCAGCCGCCAGGCCCTCGAGCCCACCGAAAGCGATCAACACCAGACTGGTCACCTCGAGTCCCAGGCGGGGCCACCAGATCGAAGCGAAACGGCCACGTAACAGCAAGTCGGCCAGCGGTTGACCGAACGCGGACGCCAGGGGCAAGTCGGCTGCTGCCGCGGCCTGGGCCAGCGCTGTGAACAGCGTCCCCAGTACCAGCAGCACGCCGCCGAGCACGATCAGGCGATGCATGCGCCGCCGAATCGCGCCCCGGACGTCGGCATGCTGCTCGACCAGAACTCCACTCAGAACCAGTTTCCACGTCGCCAGGACGCCGCCGAAAAAACTGGCCGCGACGTAGAACCACCATCGTCCGAACGTCGTCGCGGGCGTCGCGGTGGTCTCATTCGCAGGGTTCGCGGCCACGAAGTCGTTCGTGACGGGCACGCCGACGAACAGCGGAAATTGGCCCTGGTCGGGGTGCACATCGATGGTCGACAGACTGCGCCAGTTGACCGCATAGATTCCGTTTGTCAGGCCGGGCCGCAGCGAGGCCACGAGCTGGTGATCGTCGTTCGGGTCGACGTGCGAGTCTGCGAGATCAACGCGCTGGTTGTTCGCATCCAGGATGCGGACGCTGCTGAAGACCGGATCGATGGGCTCGGAGAACAACAAAGTGACGCGTGGCGGCGGCTGGCTCAGCGATTGGCGCGGCGACGGTGTGCTGCGCAGCAGGACGGCGTGTGCGGTAGCCCAGCTGGCGTCGATTGCGACCAGCGACAGCGCCAGCCCGAGGGCCAGCGCAAGCACGTGTTTACCCACCCGAATTGCCGAACGTCGCTCGCGCGTAGTTCAGCACACTCCAGATCTGCTCCTCGGTGAGCTTGTCTCGCCATGCTGGCATGGCGGTTCCGGCGAAGCCGTAGCCAACCCAGTAAAACAGCTCCCCGTCGGTGTGGACGCCAGGCGCGGTATGCAGCCGCAGGTCAGCCGGCCGTGGCACGAGCCGCAGACCGGCTGGTCCGTCGCCGCGCCCAGTCTCGCCGTGGCAGACCTCGCAATTGTTGACATACACATCGCGGCCGATCGCCAGTGACCGTTCATCTGGCGGAATCGGATCACGAATGTTAGCCACGTCGAGTGGCACGCCATTGCGCTGCTCGGCGGCATAGACATAGCCGCCGCACGCCAGGAGGACCAACCCGGCGACGACGAGTGCCGCCTGGCGTTGAAAGGCCCTGCGGCGGCGCGGCTCGCGGATGGCTCTGACCAGGGCTGCGCTGCCGACGCCGATGCCGAGGGCGATCAACAGGTAGGCCAGGCTGACGATAGGCGAAGGCAGCAAGGGATAGGCGCTGGCGATGCTGGCGGTAGGCTGCGGCGCGCCGCCCGGGCCGGCGACAAGAAACCGGAATGCCGTTCGCGCATCGTCCTGGTTTGTCCGCCGCACCAGCATCTCCGTCTGCCACGTCCCGGCCTGCGACAGCAACGCCGACGTCGTCTCCCACGTGTCAGGCGCAGTGGCCGATTGCGTCAGCACAACCGGCGTGCTGCCCAGCTCGGCATCGAGGAACGTAAACGTGAGCTGGACCCGCTCGACCTGGCCCGGGTCCGTCCCAGGCAGCTGGACCGCGAGTCGATTCACACCCAGGATGGCCGGCGTAATGATGATTCTGGCTTGCAGCCCAGTGCTGTCGACCTGTTTGTTGACCGGACCGCTCAGGACCTCGTTGCCAGTGCGGCGAGCAAGATCCTCGCGGGCTGGCGAGATGCCGGTCAGGATCGCCGCCACGCCGAGCACCAGCAGCGCCAGGCCGACTTCGACGCGCACCGCCAGGGCGAATCGGCGCGCCAGACTCGACAGCGCTGCGCCCCCCGCTGCGCCCGCACGCTGCGCCAGGCCCGGCCGCACGATCAAGATATTGAAAGCACCCAGAATCAGCATCAGGATCAGCAAACCGATCTTGGCGACAACGCTCAGCCCGTAAGCGGTCTGCACCAAGCCCTCCCACGAGCCCACTTCCAGCCAGGCCTGGAACGTCCCCGTTACGACAATCAGCACAACAGACACGAGCGCCAGCTGCGAAAATCGCTGGACGGCCAGTGCCAGCACCCGCTCGCCGGTACCCTGGCTGGCCTGGACGACGATCGGCAGGACGTAGACGAGGCTCAGCAGACCGCCGACCCACGCCGCGACGCCCAGAAAGTGCAGCCAATCAGCCGCCACGCCCAGGTACGCGCCCGAGACGAGCGCGGCACTATGGCTATTCAGACTGCTCGTCAGTAACGCCCCGGCCGTAGCGGCCAGCGCGACCTGGCCCGGCCAGCGCCGAACACCACGCCAGCTGATCAGGCCGAGAGCCAGCAGCACCAGCGCCAGACGCGTCCACCACAACGCCGCGAAACGCCCACGACTCAAGAGATCGACGAGAGGTCGGCCGAACACACCCCACACCGGCACATCGGCGGCGGCCGCCGCCTGGCCGATCGCGACGTAGAGTGTTGCGATCAGGAGCACGATCGCGCTGATCAAGGCCAGCCGACGACTACGCGCCGACGCGAGCGGTAGCGCGGCCGGGTTGCTGCGCCCGAACAGCGGTTTGAAGACGTAGACCCAGGCCAGTAGCGTCCCGAAGACGGCGCTGGCAGCGATCGAGAACCACCACCGTCCGAGAGCGGTCTCTGGCGCGAAGCGCGCTTCAGACGAAGCCGCCGCGTTTCCGACGGGGACACCTTCGGCCGGCATCGGGCCGACGATCAGTGGATAGGCACCATTGACCGTGTGTCCATCGACGGCCGATAGCGTGCGCCAGGCGACGGTGTAGACCCCGTTCGGCAGCTGATCCGGCAGCGAGACGACGAGTGAGCGCGGGTCGTTGGCGGCGACGTGACTGTCACCCCGATCCACCGCGTCGCGTTGCGCGTTGAGCAGCTGGACGCGGCTAAAGCTGCCGTCCACCGCTTCGCTGAAGTACAGCTGCAACTGTTTTGGCGACTGGTCGAGCTGCGCGCCGGACGGTGGTTCGGAACGCTCCAGATTGGCGTGTGCCAATGCGGTGGCCGGCAAGGCAACGGCCAGCAAGAGCACCAGGAGGGCGGCGGCGGGAGCTCGAGTCAGATGCAAACGGGTAATGGGCGCGGCTCAGTATGCGCCAAAGATTGCTGAACGTGCAGTGAACGGCTGAGTCAGACGGTGTCGCGTGGTTGAATGCCCGCCAGCTGTTCGCCGAGTGTGTCGAGTCGATCGGCCGGGATGGCGCGGTCGCCGTATCGGACCTCGTCGTAGGCCACCGTGAGCGCAGCTACCCCGGCCGAGGGTGCCAGGTACGCGGCGAGGGCTGCCTCGTGCTCGAGCGGCGTCGTCGCAGCGCCGCGATGAGCGCCAGCCGTTTCGCCCAGGCGCAGCAGCTCGCGGTAGAGGCCCCGCGCCGAGGCAGCGGTCAGCGCATTGCCCCGTACAGCGCCGATATCTTCGTTACCAGGGTGGACGGACGGGGCCTGCATGCCGCGGCGGCGCAGCACACGCTGCAGCCAGGCCCAGAGCAACGCTCGCAAGCCTCCTGGTTGCAACACAGACACGCGCTCTTCGTCCGTTGCTTCAGCGTCGCCGGCACCAGGGCGCCAGCGCGCGATCGCTCGAGCAATCAGCCACAGGCCTAGTGCGAGCAAGAGAAAAGCGGCTAGCGCTTTCAGGGCGATCAGGAGTTCTGGCGCCAGCGTCTGCGACAGAATTCGCTGCAGCGTGTTGTCGATATCGGTGGGTGCCGGTGGCTGCGGCAGCAGCTGCTGTGTGCCCGGCTGCAACAGCCTGAGGATGGCATAAACCAGCAGCTCGACCAGCCACGCCAACGGAATCACCAGCACGTAGAGCAGCACGACGATCGCCTGCCCGAGGAGCTCGAACAGCGGCCGCGTCACGATCAGCAGCAGGTCAAACGAGACGAGCTGCGCGAGCAGCAGCGCCACCAGGACGACCGCGCCAGCGACGCCGAGCAGGACGGCGAGCCACTGGCTGTCGACAGCCAGCGCACGGGTCCGCGAGCGCAAGCTCTCGAGTCGACCGAGCGCTAGCGAGGTCAAGCTCACGAAAAAGAACGCGACCACATAGAAGGTAGTTGCCGCCTCGAGCGGCACGAGCTGGCTTGGTCGCGTCGTCAGGCCAACCAGCAAGCCAAACAGGATGAGCAGGCCAATGCCCCAGCGGAAGGCGCCTTCGACGTCTGAGTAGCTAGCCGCCTGACTGCCTAGCTTTACGCCGCGCCACCACAAGGCGAGCCCAGCTGCAAGCGCCAGAACGGGGGCCGTCAATTGACCGATCGCACCCGCCAGTGCCGCCAGCAGCAAGCCGAGCCAGTCGAAGTCCTGCGTGTGCGGGTATTGGTCGACCCGCACGACTACGAGCACCACGGCGAGTCCAAGCCCGACCAGCCCGGCGCGGGCAACACGGCTCCGCGCCGCCTGGCGGCCCAGCACTTCAGTGCTTAACGCGCCCAGCCCGAGCAACCCACAAATGCTGGCGGCTGACAACAATGCCCGCGGCTGATCAGGCTGCGTCCACCAGCCGATCAGGATCAGCCACGGCGCCATCCAGCACGTTTCCATGACCACCAGGCCGAGGGTCAGGACAAGACGGTTCATCGGGTGTCCGCAATCCGAATGGCGAACGCGGGCAGGCCGTCGAGCGGTGCAAGAGGTTGCTCGTCCTCAGTGATCAGCAGCAATGCCGGCTGGTGGCCTCCCCGCTTGAGGCGCAGGAGCTGCTGCACGAGCTCGGCGGTCACGACGGCGCTCACCATGACGACGGTCGTGCCGTAAGCCAGCTCCCGCCCCTCCAGGTCGACGAGCGTCTCGGGCGCCATCGTCGGCATCGGGACGAGCATGGCCAGCGCTTCGAGCACGTGCATCAGCTGCCTTGGATCACGACCCGGCCGCAGACGGACCACCGCGCTCGAATGAAACAGGCGGGCATTGGCGGCGAGTCCGACCTGCAAACCGCGCTCGCTGGCCCAGCTCGCGACCGATGCGGCCGTCGTAATCGCCGCCTCGAGGGCGTCTGGATCGTAGCCATGCCAGGCCCAGTTGTGGGTCGAGGTGCTGATGTTGAGCAGCACATGCAATCGCTGCGTGGTCGTCGGCTCCAGCAGCTTGACCTGGAGCGTCTGGCCTGGGGCCCGGGCGGTGGCCTTCCAATGTATGCGCCGCGGACTGTCCCCAGGCCGGTACTCGCGCGCGCCCACCGTTCGCAGCGGGTCTTCGAACAGCCATTGGCGTCGCAGCGGCACATCGCCAAACGGATTGCGCGCGGGCAACCCGAGTCGCTCGAGGGACACGATTTTGGGGTAGACGAGCAGGAAATCTTCGCCGCCGACTTGCAGCTCGCGCGTCGTCAAGCCAAACACATCGCCCGTTCGCAGCGTGGCTGGCCCGAACGCATGGAGCCCTCGGGCGCCGCAGGTGACCGTGTAGCGCCGCCGAATCCGTTCGTACCAGCGCACCGACAACAATATGCGGAGCAGTCGCCGGCCGGGGATATGCGATGGCCCGACGTGCGCCGGCGTGAGACTGATGCCACCGCCCGGCAAGCTGTCCTCAACTTCCAGCCAGGCCAGTGGCAGCGGCTTGGCATTGGTGATCTCGACGGTCAGCGACACCTGCTCGCCGAAAAATGCGCGGCCATGCGGCGTCAGCTCACGCCGATAACTCAGGCCGCTGAGGCAGTACTCATCCCATACGCGCGAGACCGCAGCGACCAGCAACAGGATCAACGCAACCACGAATAGTTGGCCAGCGCGCAACAACAAACTGGCCACCAGCACGCCGCCAATGAGCCAGAGCCAGACTTCGCCTCTCACGGCGCTGCGATGGCGTCCTCCACTGGTACGGCGACTGAAGAGACGATCTCGGCGACGACTTCTGTGGCCGTGCGGCCACGCAAACGGGATTGCGCCGTTGTGATCAACCGATGCGTCAGAACCGAGGGTGCCAGCCGCTTCACGTCGTCCGGCAGGACGTAAGCCCGACCGTGCAGACCCGCCAACGCCTGGGCCGCGCGGTACAGCGCTAGCGTCGCTCGCGGGCTCGCCCCTAGCTCGACCGACACGTGCAGCCGAGAAGCACGGACGAGTCGCACCAGGTAATCCTCAATGGCATCAGACACGTGTACCTGACGAACCAGGCGCTGCACGGCGGCGAGCTCGGCCGGTTCGACGACAGCCGCCAACTCGTCGAGTGGTGAGCCCGCCCGGAAGCGCCGCACGATGTCGTGCTCGTCGCGTTCGCTGGGATAGCCGATTGATAGACGCACCAGAAACCGATCGAGCTGAGCCTCAGGCAGTGGGAACGTGCCTTCGAGCTCGATCGGGTTCTGTGTTGCGAGGACCAGAAATGGCCTGGGTAGCGGCCGCGTTTCGCCTTCGGTGCTGACCTGGCGCTCGTCCATGCATTCGAGGAGCGCGGATTGTGTTCTTGGTGTCGCGCGATTGATCTCGTCGGCGAGCACGACCTGGGAAAAGATCGGTCCGGGCCGGAACTCAAAGTCCTGGGTGCGCTGATTGAAGAACGAGACACCCGTGACGTCGCTGGGTAGGAGGTCGGGGGTGAACTGAATCCGCTGAAACGAGCAGTTGAGCGTGCGGGCCAGCGATTTGGCCAACATCGTCTTGCCGATGCCAGGGACGTCCTCGACGAGCACATGCCCTTCGCACAGCAGCGCGACAAGCAGCAAGTCGATGACATCGCGTTTGCCGACAATGACCCGTTCGATGTTGCCCGCCGCGCGCTCGGCAAGCTCGCGGATGGGTTCGACATTGACGTCGCTGTGGTCAGACATCCGCCGCGGTACTGACTGCCGAATCGGCAAAGCGGTAGCCCACGCCGCGCTCGGTCAGGATGTACTTCGGGTTGCTCGGATCGTCTTCGAGTTTCTGGCGCAAGTAGTTGATATAGAGGCGCACGTAGTGCGATGCGTCGCGATACTCGGGCCCCCAGACGCGACTCAGCAACGTTTCGTGAGTCATGACCACCCCCGGATTGGAGGCCAGGTGGTACAGCAGCCGAAACTCTGTGGGCCGCAGCTGGACCTTCTCGCCATCCTTCCACACCTCGTGCCGATCGAAATCAATCGACAGCCGATCGTCCACCTGGACCCGCCGCGACACGGGTGCCTGCGGCGGCGCCTCGGCTCGCCGCAACACGGCTTTGATACGCGACAGCAGGACACCTGGACTGAACGGCTTGGCGATGTAGTCGTCCGCGCCGAGGTCGAGGCCGTGCATCACATCACGCTCGTCAGCTTTGACCGTCAGCAAGACAACGGGCACGGGCGAAAAGCGCCGTAGCTCGCGCAGTGATTCGAACCCATCCATCTCGGGCATCATCACGTCCATGACGACCAGGTCGGGCAGGCGGCGCCGAACTTCATCGAGCGCCTCCTGGCCATTGCTTGCCTCGAATACCTGGTAGCCCTCCAGCTCGAGGTTCATGCGCACCGAATCGAGGATGCGGGGCTCATCATCGACGATGAGGATGGTGTGTTTTCGAGCCGGTCGTGGCTGCACGTGTGAACGGCACCTGCCCAGGGGGTTGTCGTTCAGGTTAAGCCACACGCGTCAGGTGGCGTCGGCGCCGACGGGTAAGACGAGTGTGAACGTACTGCCCCGATTGGGTCCTGGACTTTCCGCCCAGATGCGTCCGCCGTGTCCTTCGATGATGCTACGCGTGATGTACAACCCCAGGCCGACCCCAGCTGTCGCTCGCGACAAGCGCGAGTCAGCGCGGTGAAAGCGATCGAAAATGCGCTCCCTGTCGCCTGGCGCGATGCCGATGCCCTGATCGACCACTCGAACCATGACCCGATCGGGTGACGGTGCTTCACCGACGACCAGCACTTCGCCACCAGTCGGCGAGTACTTCACCGCGTTCTGGACCAGGTTGAACAGCGCCCGTCGCAGCTGATCCTCGTCGCCACGCACGATCGGAAAGGTGCTCGGGAAGCTGGACCGCAGGCTGTGACGCGGCGAGCGCGAGGCGAGCTGGTCGATCACTTCTGACGTCAACTGCGGCAGGTCGACGCTGCCCACCCGCATGGCGACCCGACCGGCCTGAATGCGCGACAGGTCCAGCAGATCGGTGATCAGGCGGTGCAGACGATCGCATTCCTCTTCGATGTTGCGGGAAACACGTTGGATTGTTTCCGGCGACCAGACGGCATCCTCGCGAGCCAGCGTCGCCGCGTAGCTCTTGATAATGGCTACGGGCGTTTGCAGCTCATGTGACACGATCGACACGAACGTGCTTTGCATTTCCTCGAGCCGTGTTTTCTCGGCCAGCATTTCGGCAGTAGCGCGGGCTTGCTGCAGCGCGCCAGCCGCTTGTCGCGCGAAGACGTCCAGGACGTGGAGATCACGGTCGGAGAAGCCGGTGGCGTCGGTCTGGCGGAAGACGTAGATGACGCCCAGAAGCTGCTCGTTCTGTTGCATGGGCAAAGCGAGGACGTGGTAGCGCCGCGCCCAGTCGCCGAAACCGGTTGGCAGGTAAAGGACGCTGACTTGCTGGCCGAGATGGCCGAGGACGTTCAAGATCGCGCGATCGAGATGCGGGTGGAGGCTGGCCAGGGCTCCCTCGGGTAAGCCATAGCTGGCCCGAGGGACCAGGCGGTCGTCTTCGAGCAACGCAATAACGCCAGCGGCGCCCTGCAGGATTTCGACAGCTGAGACAACGATCAGCTGCAAAACAGGGGAGGGGTCCGCGACAGTGGCCGCGATCTCTGCCGAGCGCGATTGATGCGTCACGGCGCTCGGCTATCCCTCTTTGTGCGAAACAGCCACACGGCTGATGCTATCCTTCGCACTCACTCCCGATGTGGCGGACTTACGTCATCTGCGTCCTGGTCGGACTTCTTCTCGTCTCGACCGGCAGCAATATCTGGATGACCCGCTTGCTCATCAGCCAGCAGTCTGATTCCGACAAGCTGCGGGCCAGGCTCACGGCCGCCGAAACGCAGCAGAACCGACTGCAGCAACAACTGGACCAGTTGCAGACGTCAGGCGCGGTCCCCAGGCCGACGCCAAGCACCGCGCCAGGTGTCCCCGTCCCAACGTTAGGTACAGCCGGCGGTGTCGATCGCGCCGTCCTGCAACAGATCGAAGACGATGTCGCCGGCCTCCGCGGCCTGGCCCCGCTGCGCGATGTCCAGCTCCGCTTCCTCGACCAATCCTCGCTGCAGCGCTTCTTCGTCGATCGCTTCAACCAGGACTACCTGCCCAGCGAACGCGAGTCAGACCAGAAGCTCCTGGCCACCCTGGGCATGATTGACCCCAACGAGAGCGTCGTCCAGACACTCCTGGACGTCCTCCAGGAGCAGGTCATCGGCGTCTACAACCAGGACGACAAGGTGATGTACTTGGTCGCCGATCACGCCACGTTCGGCCCCGACGAAAAAGACACCTTCGCCCACGAGTTCACCCACGCCCTGCAGGACCAGTACTACGACCTGACCAGACTCGCCCCGAAGCACCCCGCCAACGACGATCGCGCCCTGGCTATCTCCGCGTTGGCAGAAGGTGATGCGGTCCTGATCCAACGTTTGTGGGCCCAGGACAAGCTAAGCCAGACGGAGTTGAGCCAGCTCGGTCAGGGCGGCTCGGGCTCCAAGCTGTTCTCCGCACCGTTGTTCCTGCGCGAGCAGCTGCTGTTCCCATATAGCGACGGCTTCAACTTCGTCCGCCAGATCTATCAGACCCAGGGTGGCTATCCGGCGCTGGACGAGGTCTTCAAGAACCCACCGGAGTCGACGGAGCAGATCCTGCACCCAGAGAAGTACCGCGCCCACGAGAAGCCGATCGACGTCAGCTTGGCCGACCTCTCATTAACACTCGGCCCAGGCTGGCGGAAGATCAACTCCAATGTGCTGGGCGAGCTCGACCTGCGGCTGATCCTGCAACAGCTCACGGACAGGACGCGCGCCGTGCGCGGGGCCAGCGGCTGGGGTGGCGACCGCTGGCAGCTGCTCGAAAAGGATGGCAAGCAAGCGTTCGTGCTCAAAAGCGTCTGGGACAGCGAGAACGAGGCCAAGACGTTCTTCGAGACGATGGGCCTCGGCTTGAAGAATCGATTCTTCGGCGCCAAAGAAGAAGAAGCCTCGGCGTCACGCCAAGCACTCACGGCGACCAACAGCGCGACGGAGCTGCGCCGCGATGGCGTCAACGTCCTCCTGGTGATCTCGTTCGATCGGCCCACCGCCGAGGCGGTTGTCGCCGCCCTCGGGCCGTAGTCAGGCGAGAGGCAGCGTCAGCTCGAGCCCGTCGTAGGCCACTTCGACGTCTGGTCCGATACGCCGATTCGTCGCCTCGTGCTCCAGCGTGTGGCCGACATGCGTGATGTAGGCGTGCCGCGGCCGAATGTCGGCAATCAGCTCGA
>DASYKL010000090.1:0-7236 GCA_035995405.1 Chloroflexota bacterium | reverse complement strand
GTGCTCGACGCGCAGCAGGTACTCGTGGATGTCCGGCCAGCGGGGGAAGTCGTACCTGGCCTCGAACGCGACATGGTCCTCCACGCCGGCCCACCCATCGATTGGGATCGTTTGACGCCGTCGGTTCGAGCGGCAGCCGTCGGAGCCATGATGCACGAAGGTCTGGCTGACGACGATGCTGGCGCCGAACGGGCGGCCCTGCGCGGCGACGTCCGCTTCGAGCCGTGCCACCACCATCAGACAGTCGGACCCATGGCCGGCATGACCACGTATTCGATGCCAGTGCTGATCGTCGAAAACCGCGCCACGGGCAATCGCGCGTATTCGATCCTCAACGAAGGGCTGGGCCGCGTGCTGCGCTACGGGGGCACTGGACCTGACGTGCTCGAACGGCTGGATTGGATGCGCCGTGTGCTCGGGCCCGCGCTCGGCCAAGCGCTGCGCGGCATGCCAGACGGGATCGATTTGCGGGCGTTGATCGCCCAGGCACTGCACATGGGCGACGAATGCCACAATCGCAATCGCGCCGCCAGTGCGTTGTTGATCAAGGCCATTGCGCCGCGCATCGCGGCATTGCCGCTGGATGCAGCCGATCGACAGCGCATTCTCGAATTCGCCGCCGGCAACGAGCATTTCTTCCTCAACGTTGGGATGGCGGCGTGCAAAGCGGCGATGGATGCGGCGCACGGCGTGCCGAACAGCACGCTGGTGACCGTGATGGCGCGCAACGGGACAGACTTTGGTATTCGTGTCAGCGGCCTCGGCGACCAGTGGTTCACCGGTCCGTCGCAGACGCCCCGGGGGCTCTACTTTGCTGGCCACAATGCCGACGATGCCAGCCCGGATATGGGTGATTCGGCGATCACGGAGACGGCAGGGATCGGCGGATTCGCGATGGCGGCTGCGCCGGCGATCGTGCAGTTCGTCGGCGGTGTGCCGCAAGACGCCATCATCCACTCGCGGCGGATGTACGAGATCACGATCGGCGAAAGCGAAGCCTATACGCTGCCGATCCTGAACTTTCGCGGGACGCCGACGGGCGTCGACATTCGGTTGGTGGTCCAGACGGGCATCCTGCCGCAGATCAACACGGGGATCGCCAGCAAGCGCGCCGGCGTCGGGCAAATCGGTGCCGGCCTCGTTAACCCACCGATCGACTGCTTTGTCAAAGCCGTCAGTGCCATGACGGCACCTGGTTCAGTACCAAAAACAGCAACAAAAACAACCAGTCGCTAGCGCGCCGGGAGAGCGACCAGGCCGATCACCCAGCCGTCGAGGCCTTCGTTGGTCCGGACGTGCACCCAGTTGCCACTGCCGGGGACGGCGCGCCGTTCGATCACATCGACCACCTGGTTTTCACGCAGCGTCCCGAGCGGCCGGCCGCTGACCGGGTCCGCGCGCAGGACTGCCCCCTGACCACCCGTGTTGCCGATCGTGACACGCTCGCCAGTCGGTTGAGGCCGCGGTGTTGCGCCCGGCGTGGCAGTCGTGGCTGGCGGCGCCAGGGTGGGCGGTGGCGTTTCATCCAGCGACGCGAACTTGCGCGTGCTCGCGGGGGTCGCGTCGATCAAACGAAACGCCGGCGCCGCGGGCACGGTCTCAGCCGTTTGACGCGTCGTGGCCGGTACGGAGCCGGCAAGCTCGAAAAAGCGCGGTAAAGCGCTGATCACCACCAGCGGCACGCCAAGCAGCGTGATCGCGAACAGCACCTTGAGCAGATTCCCCACGCCAGATCCTTGCCAGAACCTCTGGATTGCTGAGCAATCGTATCCCACACACGGCCATCACAGCTTGCGGCGGGCTCTTGGTCAACGTGGGCTCCACCTACTAAGGTACGGCCACCGTGAGCCTCGGCCGTCCGCCCACCGCATTTACGATTGCCCGCGTGCAGGCCATCGACATCACGATGAACTGGCGCTGGATGCCGGTCCTGGTGCTGGGCACCTGGCTGCTGGCGCAGAACGTCTTGCCGGCACGCTTTCCGACGTGGGAGTTGGGCACCACCTGGCTGACGGCGGCGACGATCGTGCTGGCCGGCGAAGTGGCCTTACTCCTGCACGAGCTGAGTCACGCGCTGATGGCGCGTGGGCGTGGCCAGGAAGTGCTGCGGATTGTCTTCCACGGCTTCCAGGCGGAAACCGTGTGTGGTGAGGGCCTGCCAACGCCAGCGCACGAGGCGCTGATCGCTCTGGCTGGTCCAGGCGTCAATCTGGCGCTGGCAGGCGTGCTCGAATTGGTGCGTTGGACGCTGGCGCCCGAAGGGCCGCTCGATGTTGCACTCGTCCTCTTGGCCGTTGGCAACGTCGCAATGGCGGCGATGAGCCTCGTGCCGATCGGTGGTTCCGACGGCGGCCGGGCCCTCTGCGCCATGCGGCGCGCTCGATCGACCTAGAAACTCAAGTTGCCAGTCAGAGCCAGGATCAAGATGATCAGGACCAGCAGACCCAGCGGCGACCAACCGTAGTAGCCCCAGTTGCGGGAGTGACCGTAACCGCCCGACAAAAGTGCGATAAGCAACAGCACCACGAGCAAGGTAATCAACACGGGAATTCGATCTCCTTTCCCGTGCTGCTCAAAAGCAAGGCCTATGCCACACGCATCGGCTCGGTACGCTGGTACGTGAATGGCTCGCTACCGCCTCGCTCTCGACACGGGCGGCACGTTCACCGACGTCGTCGCTTTTGACGAAGACTCGGGCCTGGTGCATACAACCAAGACGCCGTCGACTCCGCGCGACCCGTCGATCGGCTTCCTGGACGGCGTGCACAAAATCGCCTGCCAGGCCAACTTCAGGCTGGACCAGGTAGCCAGTGTGTCGCACGGCACGACCGTCGCGACGAACGCACTGCTGTCTGAGGAAGGCTCATTCCCGGGTTTGGGTCTGATCGTCACGCGCGGCTTCCGGCACCTCCTCGAGATCGCTCGGCAGTCCGTCCCGCAGGGCTACGGCAACTCGTACTTCTGGGTCAAACCAGAACGCATCGTGCCACTGCATCTCGTCCGCGAAGTCAGCGAGCGGCTCGACTTTCGGGGCGACGTCCTCGAGCCGTTCGACACAGCCGACGCCGAGATAGCCGCACGGTGGTTCCGCGAGCGACACATCGAGTGCATCGGCGTCTGCTTTCTGCACTCGTACGCCCGCGCCGACCACGAGCGACAGATGCGCGACGTCCTGGCGCGGATCCATCCGTCGGCCAGCGTCTCGCTGTCTTCGGACGTTCTGCCCGAGTATCGCGAGTACGAGCGGGCCGTCACGACACTCGTCGACGCCTTCGTCAAACCGCGCGTCGGTCTCTACGTGAGTCAAATCCACGCCCGTCTGGCGACGGAAGTGGGGGCGGCGACGCCGTTCTACATCATGAAGTCAAACGGCGGCGTGGTCTCGGCGCAGGAAGTGGCGGCGCAGCCGATCAGCACGCTGCTCAGTGGACCGGCCGCGGGCGCGCTCGGCGCGGCGCTCCTGGCCAGTAACGCCGGCTTCGAGCGCGTCCTGACGCTCGACGGCGGTGGCACCAGCACGGATGTGGCTGTGGTCGACGGTGGAGCGCCGCACCTGACGACCGACGGGCGCGTCGGGCGCTACCCGGTGAAGGTGCCGATGACCGACGTGGTCACAGTCGGCGCGGGTGGCGGCTCGATTGCGCGGCGAGCGCAGGATGGTCGTTTGCGGGTGGGGCCGGAGAGCGCCGGGGCAGATCCGGGACCGATGTGTTACGGCCGCGGCGGGACGGTGCCGACGGTCACGGATGCGTCGCTGGTCCTGGGGCGGATTCCGCCGCACCTGCTCGGCGGCGAGATGCCATTGCATCGGAGCCTGGCTGAGCAAGGGCTCAGCGAACTGTCGGCGTCGCTCGCGCTTAGCACAGAGCGTGCGGCGGCGGGCGTGCTGGAGATTGCCGCGTGGAGCCAGGCCAACGCGGTGCGGCAGGTGACAGTCAAGCGCGGTCTGGACGTGCGCGACTATGTCCTCGTTGCGTTTGGAGGGTCGGGTCCACTGCAGGCTGGCAAGCTGGTCGACATTCTGGGGTTGCGGGCGGCGCTTATCCCGCCTGAGCCAGGTAACGTCTCGGCGTTTGGCCTGCTGACGGTAGATATCAAGAACGACTACGTCACGACGGCGGTGCAGCGGGACGACCGACTGGACCTGGCGCGGGTCAATGCCGCATATCTTCGCCTCGAGGAGCAAGCTCGGGCGGCCCTTGCTACGGAGGGTTTTGCTGGAACCGAGATGCAGCTCGTGCGCGCGGCCGATATGCGCTATTTCGGCCAGGCCTGGGAGGTGCGGGTTGACGTTCCAGCGGGTCTACTTGATCGTGCTGGGGCGGACGTGGCGGTGGCGAATTTCCACACTGCGCACCAGCGGGCGTACGGCTACTCCTATGCGGGGCGGCCCGATCAGCGGATCGAGTGGGTCAACTTGCGCGTGGTTGGTATCGGGCCGATTCGTCGGCCGGCGCTGGAACGTCGGCCCCGCGGGCTGGCTGGGGGCGTGGAGCGTGCCGTCACGGCGTCACGGCCAGTCTACTTTGAGACGACCTTCCTGGAGACGCCGATCTACGATCGCCAACGATTGCAGCCTGGCGACTGCGTTGGCGGCCCTGCGATCGTCGAGGAATTTGGCTCGACCACGGTGGTCTTTCCGTCCCTGACCGCGCGTGTAGACGATTTTGGCAACCTGCTGCTGACGAGAACCACGGGCGGTGAGTAGCCCGCTCGTGGATCCGATCGTCCTCGAGATCGTTGAAGGGACGCTCGCGTCGGCCGAGGCGGAGGTGGAGGCGGCCATTGAACGGACCGCTCGGTCGCCCATGATCCGCGAGGCGCGGGATTTTCGGGGCGGCATCCACGACCGCTACTGCCGCAAATTGACGGGGCGGTCGTACTCGGCCCTGGTCCAGCCCATCGTCCGCGACTTTCCGATCGAGACCATGCAACCAGGCGATGTGTTCTTCCACAACGATGTCTACCAATCCGAAGGCGGCATTGGTCACTTGCCCGACCTGTGTGTCACCGTGCCAGTGCACCACGACGGCCAGGTCGTCGCCTTTGTCCAGGCGTTCGGCCACCACGATGACATCGGTGGTTCTGTCCCGGGCTCGATGCCCAGCCACGGCACCTCCTACTTCCAGGAAGGTCTGATCGTGCCGCCCGTACGCCTCTACGCGGGCGGAATCGCGAACACGGATCTGATCAACGTCATGGTCCGCAACTCGCGTCTGCCTGACAGCCTGCGCGGCGACCTCGATGCCGAAGTCGCTGCCTGCCGCATGGGCGCCGAACGTATCGGCGAGCTGTTCCGTCGTTACGGCCGGCCAACCGTCGAAGCCTGTTTCGAAGCCATTCTCGATCGCACGATGGTCGTCTTTCGCGACGAGCTGCTGAGCAAGATTCCTGAAGGCACGTACGTCTGGGAGGACTACGCCGAGCACGATGGCGTCGACCCGCCGCGGCTGCACGTCCAGCGCATGACGCTGACGCGGACTGGCGGTCGGCTGATCATCGATTTCGCGGGTACCGGGCCGCAGGCCAAAGGGCCGATCAATCATGCCGGCAACTACGCCGACGGCGTGTTTTTGAAGAAGTGGATAGCGCCGATCCTGCGCAACCTGGCCGATTCGCCGGAGCGCATGGCTGAGCTCGATGTCAATGAAGGCGTCGTACCGCTGATCGAGCTGCGCTTCCCGCCGCCGGGGACGCTTCTGACGCCCGTGTTTCCTGCGCCGGTGAACGCTCGCACGTTCGTCATTTTGCGCCTGCTCGGCATTCTTGCTGGCGTCCTGGCGAAAGCGACGGACGGTCGGATGCCGGCCGACCAGGAAACCATCCGCTACACCGGCTTTTACGGCGTCGACGGCAGCGACGGCAGCGACGGCGAGGGGCAGCCGTACCTGATGCGGGAAGTGTTGGGTGGGGGGTCAGGTGGTCGGCCGTGGGCTGACGGATCGGACACGATCCATGTGGTGCCGGATTCGAAAAACCTGCCGGTCGAGTTCACCGAGACGCGCTTTCCGTTGCGGGTGGAACGGTTGGGCCTGGCGCAAGATTCGGGTGGCGCGGGCCTGCGACGCGGCGGGCTGGGGTACCGCAAAGAAATTCGGGTGTTGGGCGAGGCGTCGTTTTTGTCCGTGGCGGATCGCTCGATCCTCGGGTGTTGGGGGTTGAAAGGCGGCCGTGCGGGGAAACCGTTCCGCGTGACTGTCGACCCGGGGGGAGACGCTGAGCACGAATTGGAAGGGCTCGTTGACGACGAACGACTGGCGGCTGGCACGCTGGTCCGCATCGATACAACGGGTGGCGGCGGCTGGGGCGATGCGTTGGAGCGCGAGCCAGCGTTGGTGGCGTTGGACGTGCTGCAAGGCAAGGTCTCGGCTGCGGCTGCGCGCGAGGACTATGGGGTGGTGCTCATGGCCGGGGTGGATGAGACGGTGGTCGTGGACGAGGAGGGGACGGTGGCGCTGCGAACGGAGCTTCGCGCCAGTCGAGGCGTGCTGCCGTTCTTCGATCGTGGGCCCGGGTATCGGCGTTTGAGCGGGCGCGACTACGCCGAGGTCGATCTGGTTTAGCCGCCAGAGATGGGCGGCTTGTACATCACATCCAGCGGCGCGGTCGGCACGGGCAGCATGACCGTGTAAATCAAGGCGATCACGCCGATCACCGTCAGCGCGACCGCGGCGATCACGATGCTCAACAGGAAGTGGTTTGTCAGATACGGCAGCCGCATGGCCACCTGCGCAAACGCCACCCCGGCCGCGATGGTGCTTAGCGACAGGAATACGAACCCTGACGTCTGTGGAATCTGGCCCAGGGACCACAACATGATCGGCAGCGAAACGATCAGCAGCAGCAGCCACCACACGATGTCGCCGCCGAACAGGCGCTCCTCATCGCGGACGCGGGCGACCTCGATCGGTCGACGGATATCAAGGGCCATCAGCGGCTCCTCCCGCTGCTGCGCCACGTAGGGTATCCGGCCATCGTCGGTCGCCGCCACCGCGCTGGTCCGGGGTCTCTGTCAGTACTGAGCACTCGGTACTGCGTATTGAGATCGCGAACGGCGGTTCTCGCTGCGGGTGTCATCTCGAACAAGATACCCGTTCGGCAGTTCGAAGCGCGCCGCGACCCAGGACTAACGACCGCCGGCTGCGCTTAATGGCGGATGACGACCAGCTTGTCGAGGGCCGACTCTGCCGCCCAGACTTCGCCTGGGCGACCGTTGAGCTGGCGCATGTCTGAGTT
>DASYKL010000089.1:0-4100 GCA_035995405.1 Chloroflexota bacterium | reverse complement strand
GCTGGACTCCGCAGCGCGTATCTACATGGCCGATCTGTCGATCCTCGAGCTCGCCGCCAACGTGCTCGGCGGTTTCCCCGTCCGCGAAAAGGCCGCCCCATACTTGCACGACCTGGCACGCGTAACGGGTTTCGCAGCCCTCCTCGGTGTCTTATCGGGCGACGCCTCGGTGACGATCGATCGAGTATCCCTGCGCAAATTTTCTGCACGCCGCGGCGAAATCGGCGTGCGCACTCCGGCCAGCGTCTCGTCGATCGGCCGCATCCTGCTTGCGCATGCCAGCGCCAGCGTCGTGGAACAGTTCATCGCCGCCTACGGCTTGCCTGCCTACACGCCGCGAACAATTGTCGATCCCGCGGCGTTCGTGTCCGACCTGGCGCTGATCCGCGAACGCGGCTATGCGTTGAATGACGAGGAATGGATTCCGCGCGTGCGCAGTATTGCCGCGCCTATCCGCAACTTCGCAGGCAGCGTGGTCGCCGGAGTGGCCATTTCGAGCCAGGACCTGCTGCCGGATGGCATGGGGGACGGCGTGTCGGGCATTCTGCAGCACGTTCCACTGCTGCTCGAAACCGCCGAAACGATTTCCTACAGCCTCGGCTACCACGTCGGGCGAGAAAATAAGGGGGCAGTTGCATGACCGATAGACTGGCGCGTGGCGTGAATCGACGCACGTTTCTGACCGTTGCGGGCGTGAGTGCCGCGGCTGGACTTCTGGCCGCGTGCGGCGCCCCGGCGGCACCGGCGGGCGCACCTGCGGCCCCCGCGGCCCCCGCGGTCAACCCCACTGCGGCACCGGCGACGGGTGGTGGCGCGTCGCTGACCGTGCTTATTCATCCCACGTTGTATGCCGCTAGCGGCGACAAAGACGGGCTCATCACCCGCTTTGGCAAAGACAACAACGTGACGATCGACGTCGTGACCGCCCAGACCGCGGACATCCGCACCAAAATCCTGGTGGAGGGTGCGGCCCGTAGCGGTCGGCTCGACACATACGTCGTGCAAGACGTGTGGATGAACGATCAGCTCACGCCCTATCTCGAGCCACTCGACAGCTATCTCTCGACTGCCGATGCCAGCTATGGCAAGGATGACTTCATCGGCTCGCTGGTCAAGGCCTATCAGGTCCCGCGGGGCAATGGCGCGCAATACGCGGTGCCATTTCGCACCGGCACGGCAATGTTCTATTACCGCAAGGACTTGCTGCAACAGGCGGGCATTACGCCACCCACCAACTGGGACGAGTTCGCCACCGCCGCCGAGAAGTTGACGACCAATGGCGTCTTTGGCGTTGCCGAGGATCTGGCTCCGACGGGCAATACGCTGCTGCGCATTCAGTATGCGCACGGTGCGAAGTTCCTGTCGGATGACGGCGCCAGTTGCATCATCAACAGCCCGGAGGGTGTGGCCGGTCTGGCGTTGGTGGCGAAGATGTACCAGAGTGGCTGGATGGACAAGGAAGCGCTGACATGGGAGCGCGATCCCGTCATCGCCTCGCTCCAGCAAGGTCGTGCCGCGATGACCATCAACTACTCACCCTACTGGGGGCGGTTGATCGATCCCGCCGGCGGACCTGGCGCCAGCCAGATGGCCTGGTCCGTCGTCCCCACCGCGCCGGGCGTGCCGAAAGGACGCACGATCGACGATGGTTGGGGTTGGGCAATCGATAAGAACAGCAAGAATAAGCAGACCGCTTGGGCGCTGGCGCAATACATGACCAATGCTGCCTCGCAGCTAGACATGGCCCTCCATTTCGCCAACGGACCGACCCGCTCGTCGGTGTATCAGGCCGCGGACTACGGTAGTCAGTTCCCCTTGTCGAAAGATTGGCTGGTCGCGACCGCCGCCTCCGACTTCCTCCCTCCACATCCGAAGTGGCCCAATATGCTCGAGATCTACAACGGCGAGGCCACCACCGCGTGCCAGGGCAAGAAGACTGCCAAGCAGGCGCTCGACGATGCCCAGGCGCGGATCACGCCGCTGTTGAAATAGTGCAAGCAGTCGAACGCGCCCGAGTGTCGTCCCTTCCGCGTGTGCGGCGCGCTCGGCGCGTTCCGCTGGCGCCATACGCTTTTATCGCCCCGGCGTTCGCCGTCCTCGCTATCGTGCTGATCTACCCGATGCTCCAGAACATTTACCTGTCACTGCATACCTGGAGTTTCGCGACGCCCGACAAGATCAGCTTCGTCGGTCTTGACAATTACCTGCGGTTGACGACCGATCCGATTTTCAGCGAGGCCTTCGTCTTCACCATGCTGTTCGCCGCGACCACGATTGCGGCCGAGTTGGCAATCGGTCTTGGCGGAGCGCTGCTGCTGGCTTCGATCGGTCGCTTGCGTTTTCTTGCCACGTCGATTGTGCTGCTGCCGTACATGATCGCATCGATTGCGGTGGGCTTAACGTGGCGCTTGTTGTGGACCTCCGGTTTCGGGCTGATCAACTATCTGTTGCTCGCCGTCGGCATTCGTCCGCCCGCCTGGCTGGCTGATCAGCCGGCCGTCTTTTTCGCGGTAATCATCCCAGAGATCTGGCATTCGACTCCTTTCGTGACACTCATCCTGTTGGCCGGTTTGCTGTCCCAGCCGTTGGACGTGTATGAAGCCGCGCGGGTGGACGGTGCGAATGCGTGGCAGAGCTTCAGGTCGATTACCTTGCCGCTGTTGCGCCCGGCTCTGGCGGTGGCGCTGTTGTTCGAGACGATCTACAAGCTGCGAGTGTTCGATCTGGTGTACATCCTGACCAACGGTGGGCCGGGGACGCAGACCCAACCGCTTGGGCTGCTCGTCTACCGGCGCTACTTCCTGTACACCGACGGTGGCTCGACGGCCGCCATCTCGGTGGTGCTGTTGGTGCTCGGCCTGCTGACCAGTGTGTTCTACATTCGCGTGGTCTACCGCCAGGAGCCGGCCACGTGATCGCTCGCCGGGTCGTGCACACGCCGCCGCGTATCGGCGCCGTGATCCGCGGCGTTCTGCTGGCGGTACTGCTGCTCTATACCCTGCTCCCGGTGGTGTGGATGGTCGGCACGTCCCTGAAGACGCGGGCGCTGATTCTATCCACCACGCCGGTGCTGCTCTTCCAGCCGGACCTCACCGCGTACCAGCAGTTCCTGTCGCCGGGCAAGAGCTCGATCGTGCTGAACCTGGTCAACAGCCTGTCGACCGCCCTGGCCTCGACGGCGGTGACCATTGTGCTCGGCAGCCTGGCCGCGTATGGCTTCTCACGCTATCGCTTCCCTGGCCAGCGTGCGCTGTTGTTGTTGATGCTGGCCACCCGACTGTTGCCACCGCTCACCGCGGTGCTGCCCCTGTTCTTGCTGTTGAACAGCTGGAGCCTCATCGACACACGCGCCGGCTTGATCCTGATCTACACCGGATTAGCAGTGCCGCTGGCAACCTGGATGATGAAAGCCTTTATTGATGGCATCCCGGTTGAGTACGAGGAGGCGGCCATGATCGACGGCGCATCGCGCCTGCGAGTCCTCGGACAGATTACGCTACCGCTGGCGGCGCCGGGAGTCGTCGCGGTGGCCATTCTGACGTTCGTCCTGGCCTGGAACGACTTTCTGTTCGCTTTCATTTTTACCAGTGTGAATGCCAGAACGATGCCAGTCTTGTTGTCACAGACGGTGGGCGAGCTGGATATCTCCTGGCAAACTCTCGCCAGCCTGGCGACGATCGTCATCGTGCCGCCCATCGTACTCTCGCTGGCCGGTCAGAAAAGCCTCGTCAGAGGCCTCGTTGGAGGTGGACTCAAGTGATTGGAGTACGACATCTATGACGGTTTCCATCAACCTGGAGGGGCGCGTCGCCCTCGTAACCGGCTCCGCCCGAGGCATCGGGCGCGCTTGCGCGCTGCTGCTGGCGGAAGCTGGCGCGGACGTGATCGTCAATTACCGTGCCAATCGCGCCGCGGGCGAGGCGGTGGCCGAGCGCATTGGCCAGATGGGTCGCGAAACGCTGCTGGTCCAGGCGGACACCGGTCAGACGCAGGACGTCGAGGCGATGGTCGCGCGCGCGCTCGACAAGTTCGGCAAGGTTGACATCCTGGTCAGTAATGCCGGCGCCGGCACCCCATACGGCGTCGCCGAAACCACGGAC
>DASYKL010000088.1:0-6133 GCA_035995405.1 Chloroflexota bacterium | reverse complement strand
TGGTCAAGCCGCCGGTTGCGCTCAGCCGTGGGCCGCCGTTGCTGAAGCTGCCGCGAGAGCCAGCATCAGACGCAATCGTGAACGATACCCAGGCGTTGGCGGCCGCCTGGCCGCGATCGTAAACCGTGGTGGTGAGCGACGTATTGCCGCCGGCGGAGATATCGGTGCTGCTCGCTGAGACGGTGATGCTATTCGGCGACTGCACGGTAATAGACACGCCGACGGTCGCACCTGACGCGCGCACGAACGACAGCGTATGGCTGCCAGCACTGGCGCCAGACGGCAGGCTGAAGGTGTAGCCGCTGAAGGCATTGCTGGTCAGGGCGACGCCGCCAGCGTCGAGCGTGGCGCCATCATCCCAATGCGGGCTGACGTTGCCGCTGCCGACGCTCCAGCCGGCACCACTGGCCGTCACCGTTGCCCCCGGGTAGAAGTACGCGCTCGTCAACGCCACCGTCGGTGGCGTGCCGCTGGCGACCACAAAATCAGACCCCGCATAACCCCCACCCAGACTATTGCCCGCCAGATCGAGCGCCGCGGCGCCCACCGCGACGTGAAAGCACGTGTCGCCGGCCAGGTCAGCTGTGGGGTGAAAGAACAGATCGGCGCCACTGCTCCACGTGGTCGTGCCCGCGACGGCAGTGCCCAACGCTCCTGTGCAGACGCCCGCGTTCGACCACGGCTGCAGCGACAATGCCTGGCTCGTACTGGCCAGATCCATCGGCTCGCTGAACGTGACCTGCACCGTCGCCGAAGGATTGATGCCACTCGCATTACTGGCTGGCCAGACGCGGCTGACGGTCGGTGCCGTCGTGTCGGCGCCTGCCCCGGTGGTCCACGTCACGGTCGAGTCAACCACCAGGTTGGCCGCGTCGTTCGACAATTCGACTGCCGTGTACGACGTCATCGCCAGCAGCACATGGCTCGGCGCGAAACGGCTCGTGTCTGAAGACTGGTTCGACCAGCTGCCACCGTTCACCGCGCACAGGGGCGTCTGGCCGCTGCCGCTGTAGACGAAGCACGGCGAGCCCGCACCCGAAACCTGCTGCAGCGAAAACCCAGCCGCCGCATCGCTCTGGCCCGTGGCGTTGAGCGCAGCAGTCCACTTGAAGGACGGCGCAGCGTTGGTCGGCACGGCTGTTGCGCCGTTGGCGGGCGCACTCGAGGCCAGCCCTGGGGCGCCGCTGGTCGAACCAGTCTGGAAAGTCCAGTAGCAGGTCGAACCGCTTTGTGCGCTCGCGCCGGCGCACGACAACAGGTTGCCGCTCAGATCGGCCGCCGCGCCGGTCAGCTGCAGGCCGTACCAGTGTGTCGCCGTCAGGAGCATGGTCGGTCCAAACGCCAGGCGACTGTTCGTCGACCAGGTGGTCGCGCCAGAGATGACCGCGGTCCCGCTGGCGCAGGTGCTGCTCAGGCCGCAGTCCACGAGGGCGAAGCTCGCCGCGGTCAGCGACTGGTTCATCGCTTTGCTGAACGTGACGCTTGGCGCGGTGTTGAGCACGACGTTGGTCGACGCGGCGCTCGGCAGCGTAGACAGAACGGTCGGCCGAGGCGCATCAGCAGTAGCCGTTGCCACGTTCGAGCCAATGCCCATGCCGCCTTGTCCAGACAGGCCATACACGACGTACGAGTAGGTTGAGGTGTCGACGGCGGTCGTGTCGCTATAGCCAGTGACGCCCGCGGGCACGACGACGATTTCGGCAAAGGGCCCGGTTGGGCTGGTGCCGCGTCTGACCGAGTAACCGCCGCCGGCCCATGACGCGGCACTCCACGAGACCAGGACGCTGCCGCCTGGCTGCGCTAGCGCGGTGACATCACTGATCGTGAACTGTTTGGCTGTCGACAGGACGTTCGCGGCGTCCGTTCGGGTCGTCGACAAATACGCTGCCGTGCCAGGCGATGAGCCCACCAGGACCCAGACCACGAGGCCGCCAAGCAAGCCATTGCCGAGTTTGAGGACATGTCGGCCTGCGCGCCGCAGCTCACGCAGCAACATGCTCCCGAGCTTCTTCCAGCGCTTTCAGCGCTTCCGCCGACAGGCCAAAGGCGGCGCGATTGCGTGGATCGAGCAGCAGCACCCCATGAGCGGCACGGATCGCCAGCTGCGGGTGAGCCGCCCGCAGCGCACGATTGCCGCATTCGAGCAGAGCTTCGATCCGATCGGCGTGACTCAACGACTCGGTGACTGGCTGGCCACCGCGTAGGAACCGCCCGCGCAGGTAATCGGTGATGAGCAGGAGGCCAGGCACGCCGAACAGAAAAAACTTGCCGCTGGCGTTGTTCACAAAGTCGACCAGCAGACCAAGACGCGGGATGCTGTAGAGCACCTGACCGAGGCTGACCCCAGGCGCAACACTCAGCTGTTCGGCCACGGGTTCGGCATCACCGCGGGTTTGAAAATTCAGTTTGCCGGGCTCGTCGGTGCCAACGTACAGCACGCGCTGCATGTACACGACATCGGGCGCCTGCGGCTTGCGGTAAACCACCACGTCGTTGACTGCGAGCTGCTCCGCTCTGACCGGCTTGATGACGACCAGCGAGTCGACCTGAATGCCTGGCTGCATGTTGGCGCTCGAGACCGCCCAGGACTCGTAGCCCAGCAGCGACGGCAGAATGCCCGCTACCAGCAGCGCCGACAGACCGAGCAGCACCACGACGGCCGCCACCTGGACGACGGTGAGTGCTGGTATGGCAAAGCGTCGGAAGGCGCTGGTCACGGTTGAGAAGTCCTCTTGGTGTGGGTGCTCAGGCCTGTTCGGCGCTGAACACGAATGTGGGCGCGACGTTCGTCGCTACCAGTGACGGAGCCGCCGAGGTCGGCAGCACAATGGTGAAACACAGGGATTCGGTTACCCCAGCGCCCAGGATGCGGTCGCCGAGCTGCTGGCCGTGTGCAGGATTGCCGATGGCCGCTGAGGCCAGGTCGCCCGCATACAGGATCGAGCCATCCCGGGCGGCACAGGGAGTGGTCGCCTTTGCGCGGATCGTGAGCTGTACCGTGCTGGCCAGCGTGGCGCTGCCAGTCGTCGTTGTCGTGAAAGCGTAGATCAGGCTCAAGCTGCCGCTGTTGGCGATGTCGAGCTGCGCATCGAAGTTGTCTCCGCCGAGCAGGTTGTCCATCGATAACGTCGTGCCGCTGGCCAGGCTGTTGGCGATATGCAGCGTGCCAGCCGAGAACTGGTTCTGCGTGCTGCTGACAGTGGTCGTCCACAAAGCGAAGGTCGTCCGCTGCGGTGAGCCATTGAGTGCCCCGATCAGGAACAGTCCGCTCAGCAACAGTTGGCGCGTCATCGCTCAAGGTGAGATCCAGAAAGAACGGGATCGCTCTCCCAAAGAGAGAGAGCGACCCCCCGTTCCGTCTTACAGGACGGTCTCAGACGACAGCTCGCGCTGTTCGCCCGTGAACGACAGGGTGATCGTCGTGTCGTAATAGGTCGCCGTCGCGCCGTTCCAGGCGTTGTCGCCGGAGGTGTTGTCGACCGGTACGCCACCGTTGGGAAACGTGATCTGGACGCACACGATGTCCGCGTCAGCCGCGAGGGCGGTGCCAAAGGGTTTCAGCGGCAGGTACGCGCCAGCGGTCTTGTCTGAGGCCGTGTACACGCGCTCTGCACCTGGCGCTTGCGTCGAGGCGTAGTTCACGATGGTCTGGCCCAAGTGGGTCATGTTGGCCGGCGTCGGCACGATCTGCTCGGCCCAATGCGTGGCATTGGTGAAGTTGGAGCCGGTGCACTGACCGACCACGCCGTCGCCGCTACCCTTGGCGACGACGCCCAGCTGCAGCGCATCGGCCAGGTCGGTGTGGCCCGTAAGTGTCGCCGTCGTGTAGGCGATGCCCCACTTGGCATCAACCGATCCGGTGTTGGCCAGCGAAACGGGGGCGAAGACCACGTCGCCTGGCTTCATGTTGGTCAGGTGAATAGTGGTGCCGACCGTCGTGGCCGCCGTCTCGTTGTTGTCGGCGATGGTGAAGTGCAGGTTACCCGCAACGAACGTGTTGCTCCCCGACGTAACCGTGCTGGTGAAATAGGCCAGCGTCCCGTGGCCAGCAGCGGTTGCCAGGACGCCGGTGCTAATAGCAGCGAACAGTCCCAGTCTGAGCATCTGGGCTCCCCCCAAGGGATTCGCAATCTTCATGATCAATGTTTCCTTCCCGGTTGTTGTTTTTCAGCGCGCAGTCCATGCGACGCCTGTACGGTCGTATTGACAGTGACCGTGGAGTACGGTGTGATCCGCCCTGCCCGGATTACCGGGCCGGCCCAGGCATCTCAATATGGGCAAAACGAAGTAGGTCCGACCGGCTTGACCGGAATGAATGAGTACTCCGTTTGACCGGGGCCGCTGCCGGTGATGGCTCTTTTGGGCCATAGGGCGGGCGCCTACCGTCGTCGGGAATTAACTTGTGCTGCGCGTGGTCGTCTTTCTTTCTCTGGCCGCGATCGTCGCCAGCACCAGCACTGCTGGTCTCGGCAGCACGTTTGCCTACTTCACCGCCAGCGCCGCGTCCGCTGCCAACACCATGAGCACCGTCCATCTCGATGTCTCGACGGTGCCCAGCGTGTCGAGCGTTTTCAACATCGCCAGCAACATGCTGCCCGGCGACTTCCAGGTGCAGACGATCGACGTCGCCAACAGCGGCACCCTCGGTACGACGCAGCAGGATTTCACGTACGCCTTCGACAGCACCAGCGTCGGGGCGGGCACGACCTGCTCGCTGTTGGATTCGTCTGATCCGCCGACCTGCAGCACGCCTGCTGCGCCGAGTGCCACGGCTGGCACCGCCGCCGCGCTGCTGCTGTTGCGCTGTACCAGCGACGCCGCGGCGACCGTCCCGCTGGCGTGCAGCACGCAGAACGTCTATGTGACCCAGGTTTACCCAGCCGCTGGCGCTGGCACGCAACAGCAAATCACCGCCGCGGGCGGCCTCAGTCGTGCGGCCATCACCGGCGTCGCGACAGGTGGCAGCTACTCGATCTCAGTTGGCGGGACGTCTTTCACGGGCGGCGCGTTACGGATCGGCAGCCCGTTCGGGCTCGGCGGGCCGGACGCGATCAGCGGCGCCGACGGTCAGACACGCGGCCTCAGCGCCAGCCATACCGACCACCTGGCGAGCGTGGTCTATCTGCCCACGCAAGCTGGAGCCAGTCTGGCCAACCAGACCAGCCAGTTGAGCTTCACCTGGCTGGCCACGCAGCGCACGGGCGGCACCCGCTGAGCGACTAGGGCCGCGGCGCAGGCCAGCCGCTTGATCCCTGCAGGCGAGCGACCGCTTCGGCGCGATTGCGGGCTTGCAGCTTGCGCAAAATGTTTTGCACGTGTTTTTTGGCCGTGCTTTCGCTCAGGACCAGCCGCGCGGCAATTTCGCGGTCGCGCGCACCGTGGGCGATCAGCTCGCTTACCTCTCGCTCCCGTGGGGTCAGTGTGGGCAGCGCTTGCTCCGCCGGTGGGGCGTGCAGCACCCGAGCCCGCAGCACGGTCAGCGCCGACTCGGCCATCGCCCGCGAGATCGGCAGACTCTCGCCGCGACGGAAGCCATGCAGCGCCCGCAACAGCGCCTCCGGCTCGAGATTGCGGCGCAGATAGCCCACCGCGCCGGCCCGTACGGCGTTGATGAACTGGGCCTCGAGCTCATTCGTGGTCAGCAGGATGACAGCCAGGTCGGGGTACTCGGAGGTGAGAATTTCGGTGGCCGCGAAGCCATTCACTCGTGGCACGTCGACCGCCATCAGGACGGCGTCCAGTCCACTGGACCAGAGCTGGCGGGTGAGGGTGATGGCCTTCTCGCCGTCGATGGCCTCGCCGACGACCTGCAGCCCACTTTCTTCGTTGATGATTTCGCGAATGCCGCGTCGGAAAAAGGCTTCGCCATCGGCGATGAGGATGCGCAGCGGCTGCTCATCGGCGAACAGGTCGGCGGGGCTGTTGGGTCGCACGTTGCTCTGCACTGCGTCTGCCTGAGCAATCTTGACAGGTTCGTAATGGAGTGGGACTCGTATTCACGCGCGAGGCTCACTAGAACGCGCCTCAAGATGACGGATCAAACTCAGATGCCGAGCACGATGTTCGGGCCGCAGGCGCCGGCACCTGCAAACCCGCCGGCATGGGGGGTCGAATTCGACCAGGTGCGGGCTAC